>CACYDD010000233.1 GCA_902773065.1 uncultured Ruminococcus sp.
ATTGACAGTGAGGAAAAGTTTCTGGAACTGACGGTTAAACTGACGGACATTAATCTTGACCGTATTCAGGACAGACCAGAGCTGCTGCAATGCAAGCCGCTCTACGGATATTCGTACCTGATCGATAAAACAAGGAAATATAACGGCGATACGGTGCAGGCGGTCAGGGATTGCGAGAAAAATAATATTTTAAAAGAATATCTGGAACATTACGGAAGCGAGGTAATTAATATGCTGAATATTGAATATAACGCCGATGAAGCAAGAGAGTATCTTGTGAGGGAAAGTAAGGCAGAAGGTAAGATAGAAGGTATACTGTCAACCCTAGTCGGACTTGTGAAAGACGGCATACTGACATTGACGGATGCAGCCAAAAGAGCCAATATGACTGTTGCGGAGTTTGAAAGTAAAACAGGCATAAAAGCATAATCATAAAATCGCAAACATGAAAAGGCGGTGAGAGGCATGGAGAGCGAAGTGAAAAAGAATAGCAAAATCAAAGATACGGTATTTTCAAGCTTGTTTTATGAATGTGAAAATGCAGTGGAAAACGCAAAGGAACTGTATAAAGCAATTACGGGAAAAACAGTAAAAAATGCTGAAAAATGCCGGCTGGAAGATGCGGTTTTCCGTGAGAGAATGAATGATATTGCCTACATTATGGACGGAAAAATTGTGTGTTTCACGGAACATCAGTCAACGGTGAATCCGAATATGCCGCTGCGGCTGCTGATCTATGCAGCACGAACATATGAAAGAAATCAACTGACAGGCAAGGATGTATTGTATTCCACCAGACTTGTGAAAATCCCGGTGCCTGAATTTTATGTACTCTATAACGGCAAAGCCCGGCTTGATGAAACAGAACTGAAACTCAGTGATGCGTTTATGATTGACAGTGAGGAAAAGTTTCTGGAACTGACGGTTAAACTGACGGACATTAATCTTGACCGTATTCAGGACAGACCGGAGCTGCTGCAATGTGAGCCGCTCTACGGATATTCGTACCTGATCGATAAAACAAGGAAATATAACGGCGATACAGTGCAGGCAGTCAGGGATTGCGAGAAAAATAATATTTTAAAAGAATATCTGGAACATTACGGAAGCGAGGTGATTAATATGCTGAATATTGAATATAACGCTGATGAAGCAAGAGAGTATCTTGTGAGGGAAAGTAAGGCGGAAGGTAAGGCAGAAGGATTTGTGTTGGCACTCGTCGGACTTGTCAAAGACGGCATACTGACATTGACGGATGCAGCCAAAAGAGCCAATATGACCGTTGCGGAGTTTGAAAGTAAAACAGGCTTAAAAGCATAATCATAAAAAATATACACATCAAAACCGCCGCCGGTGTGTTTTTGATGGAGAAGTTTGAGAGAGCGAATAAAGTTGACTTGATCATAAGAACTGAAATGGAAAAATTCTTCTACCTTCATCCTAAGTCCAGCATTTCTTTGTAGCTTGTGATGAAGCGGTCAGCGGTTGCTTTGATCTCGTCCATGTAGTCGTCATTGGAGCTGTCGTAAACAGCAACGGTTTTCATGCCAACGGATTTTGCACTTTTCAGTCCCTCGATAATATCCTCGAACACAACACATTCCTCGGGTTTTACACCTAATTTTTCGGCGGTGTAAAGGTAGATATCGGGGCTGCTTTTATTCAGACCTACCTCGGAAGTATAACAAATACAGCTGAATATGCCGTCCATGCCGTTATGCTCCAGACAGGGTTTCAGCAGGTAAGGGTTGTTGGATGTGGCAATTCCGAGAATCGTACCGCTGTTTTTAAGTTGTTTCAGGTAATCCACTACATACGGCTTTGCCTTGACGTTGTTCGCATACTCACTGTGTGCCATGTCAAGCCACACCTGCATGATTTCCTCTACGCTTTCGCTGAGATGATAAGTTTCTTTGGTATATGCCGCCGCTGTTTCAAAAAACATACTGCGGACAATATCAGTGTATTCTTTTGAAACAGGGATTCCCCGCTGTGTCATAAAATCAACATCCACCTTTTCCCATACATACATAGAATCAAGCAACGTACCGTCTAAATCAAAAATTGCCGCCTTGATATCTTTCATTTTTCTATTCCTCGCTATCGTATTTTTAATCAATAAAATGATTTATGTTCATCGATAATTAATAATATACAATATGATAAAAGCAATGTCAATGTATGTTGAAAAATTTTTGATTATACTTTATAATAGAGATTGCAATAACAATTCAGAGGTGAAAGGGTTTTCCCGAAATTATGGAAATCAGAAAAATTGAAGCGGCTTTCGTGACGGAAACCGTTAAAAAGCTGTACATGGACATGAATTATTTTATCGGAGAGGATATCCTGACCGCTTTGAAAAATGCGGAAAACAGTGAAAGCTCCGAAATCGGCAGGAATGTTTTGTCTCAGCTGATTGAAAACAACAGAATTGCCGCCGAGGAAGAAGTACCTGTCTGTCAGGATACAGGAATGGCAGTGCTGTTTGTGGAATATGGCGACAAAGTTGTGATTGAAAACGGCAGTTTCGAGGATGCTGTTCAGGAGGGTGTCAGACGTGCCTATATTGACGGCTACCTGAGAAAATCCGTTGTTGACGATCCTGTTTTTGAAAGAGTCAATACCAAATACAATACCCCTGCAATCATCTATACAACGATCGTACCGGGTGACAAAATCAGAATTTTAGCAGGGTGCAAAGGCTTTGGCAGTGAAAATATGTCTGCAATTAAAATGCTGACACCATCGGCAGGTCTGGAGGGCGTGAAAAAATTTATTCTCGATACGGTAAAGTATGCAGGCCCGAACCCCTGTCCGCCAATCGTTGTCGGTATCGGTATCGGTGGTACATTTGAAAAGGCGGCAATGCTCGCCAAAAAAGCAACGCTGCGACCAATTAATGTGTCCAACCCCGACAGTCGCTATGCAGAGCTTGAAAACGAACTGCTTGCCGAGATCAACAAAATGGGCTTCGGTCCGGCAGGGCTGGGCGGTGACAATACCGCTCTCGGTGTGAATATCGAATATTTCCCGACGCATATTGCAGGTATGCCCGTTGCGGTCAATATCTGCTGTCATGCGGCACGACACAAAGAAGCA
>CACYDD010000234.1 GCA_902773065.1 uncultured Ruminococcus sp.
ATGGAAACCAAAATAAAAATACTGAATGCAGCCAAAAAAGAATTTATAGAAAAGGGATTTGGTAATGCCTCTATGAGAAATATAGCTAAGGAAGTCGGTATAACAGCAACTGCGCTTTACAGGCATTATGAAAACAAAGAGGATATTTTTGAAGCCGTAGTCTCTCCTGCGGTCAAAGCGTGGAACAGCTTTTGCGTAACCGAAAACACCAGACAATGCGATATGGCTCAAAACAGCGGACTTGAAGAAATGTGGAACGACATAAGTCAGACAAGAATGATCGTTGATATGGTCTATGCCGATTATGACGAGAATAAGCTTCTTTTTTTCGGGAGTGAGGGAACAAAATATGCTGATTTTCTGCATGAGCTTGTGACAAAGGTGCAGGACTGTACGCTCGGATTTATGGACGAATTAAAGGATAAAGGTATAAAGGTAAATGATATAGACGAAAAGGAAATGCACCTTTTGCTCAGTGCTCAGTATTCGGCAATGCTTGAAATGTTAAAGCATGATTATACTTACGAAGAAGCATTGCATAATGCCGATACTGTATCTATATTTTTCAGAGAGGGGTGGAGGAAATACTTAGGATTCTGATTATGTAAAGCAACAAAAAGAAAGAAGGAAAAAACTTGAAAAAGAAAAGTACGCTCTCCTGGGTCCTTGAATTTGCCGGGAGAAAGAAAGGCTTTTTCGGAGGAAGTGTCCTGATCGCAATACTGGGTGTTGCGGCATCGTTTATTCCCTATCTGCTGATCGCTGGTGTGGTAGGACAGCTTCTTGCCGGAAACAAGGAGTGGAGCTATTATCTGCAAATGACACTGTTTATGGGTCTATGCTGGGTGATAAGAGTAACACTGCACTCCATTTCCACAACACTGTCCCATGTGGCAACGTTCAATGTTCTTGGCGGTATCAGAAAACAGCTTTGCGAAAAGCTTAGCAGGATACCTCTCGGCTCGGTACTGGATGACAACAGCGGCAGCTACAAGAATATCATTGTTGAGCGTGTTGATTCAATGGAAACGACACTTGCACATATCGTACCGGAGTTTACAGCAAATATCCTGCTCCCTGCGGTTATGTTCATTTATCTTCTGACAATAGACTGGCGGCTGGGTCTTGCCAATCTAATTTCTGTTGTTATAGGACTTGTTTTTGTTACCGGTATGATGATGAAAAGCAAGGGCGGCTATGAGGTTTCTGTTGAAAAGACAAAAAAGCTTAATGATACGGCTGTGGAATATATCAACGGAATAGAGGTCATTAAAGCCTTCGGCAAATCAAAAACCTCCTACGAAAAGTTTGTGACTGCTGCAAGAGAAGGTGCTGACTGCTTCATTAAATGGATGAGAAAATGTATCTGGTGGCAGGCAGGAAGCCTTTCGTTTATGCCTGCAACTCTGCTTGGCGTTCTGCCTGTGGGACTTTTGCTTGTAAACAATGGAAGTCTGTCGGCAGAGGGCTTCATCACAGGAATCATTCTTTCAGCCGGACTGATCACGCCGCTCGTTGTCGCCTTTTCCTATATGGATGATATTCTGAAAATGAATACCATATTCGGAGAGGTGACTGAGATCCTTGAAAGAAAGGATATGGTTCGTCCCGATTCTCTTTCCGAAAAGCCTGACGGCTCTGATATCATTCTTGAAAATGTACACTTCACCTATAAGGATAAAGAGGTTCTTCATGGAATTGATATGCAAATCAGACAGGGTGAGGTAAATGCTATCGTAGGACCTTCCGGTTCCGGTAAAAGCACTATTGCAAGACTTATTGATTCTCTCTGGGATGCCGACAGCGGAAGTATTTCATACGGAGGAGTTGACATAAAAGACCTGCCGCTTGATTTTTATTCAGGCCAGATCTCTTATGTTGCACAGGATAATTATCTTTTTGATATGTCTGTCATGGAAAATATCCGTCTGGGCAGAAAGGGTGCAACTGACGAGGATGTCATAAATGCCGCCAAAAACAGCGGATGCCATGAGTTTATTCTCAGCCTTGAAAACGGTTACGACACCATTGTCGGAGGAGCCGGAGGCCATTTGTCAGGCGGTGAGCGCCAGAGAATCTGTATTGCCAGAGCTATGCTGAAAAATGCCCCGGTAGTCATTCTTGATGAAGCGACAGCCTATACCGATCCCGAAAATGAAGCGCTTGTGCAGTCAAGCGTTGCAAAGCTTGTAAAGGGAAAAACTCTTATTGTTATTGCACACCGTTTGTCTACTATCACAGATGCGGATAAAATATTTGTTGTAAACGATGGAAATATTGAAGCCGTCGGAAAGCATGATGAGCTTCTCGTTAAATGCAGTCTTTACCGCAAAATGTGGGATGCTCATACTATGGCTAAGGACGAGGATACTACGGGAAAGGAGGCAGTCTGATGTTTGAAATGCTGAAGAAATTCTTTGACTTTTGCAGCAAAGAAAACAGGAATAAGTTTTATGCTGCGGTAGCCCTTGGGGTGCTTGATGCAATTTTCGGGGCAATGAAAATACCGGCTGCGTTTTTTGCAATATGCGCCGTACTGGATGATAAAATAGACAGTACAGCCTTCGCAGTGGTCATAGGTCTTATGCTTGTAAGCACAATAGGCAAGATGATCGTCAACCGCTTTTCCCAGATGCTCCAGACCGAAGCAGGATACAACACCTGTGCCGGAAAACGCATAGAAATAGGCGAGCATCTGCGGTATCTCCCTATGGGCTATTTTAACGATACAAGCCTGGGACATATCACCTCTGTAACGACAAATACAATGGAACAGGTGGGCGACATCGCCACCAGAGCCATCATTATGGTTTTGCAGGGCAGCATTACGACAATCGTTATCGGTATCGGGATGTTTGCTTTTGACTGGAGGATCGGCGTTATTTCCGTTCTGGGCATTCTTGTTTTCTTTCTTGTGAACAAATGGACAAACAAAAGTGTCGCAAGAGTAGCCGATGAAAAAATTGAAGCGGACAGAGATATCGTAGGAGTGATACTTGAGTATATACAGGGTATTGCAGAAATAAGGAACTACAATCTGATCAGTCAGAACAATGCAAGGCTTGACAAGGCGATCGACAGAAAGAAAAATGCGGACATAAAAGCGGAGCTGTCGGCTATACCTGCAGTGGGCGTACAGAATCTTATCAGTAAGCTGACAGGAGTTGTTATCGCAGGAGCGTCTGTGTACTTTTATCTGGGCGGTACGATGGAGCTTACCTATTGCATTACCATGCTGCTTTGTTCCTTTATGGTCTTTGAAGCCCTTGATGCGGCAGGCGTGTATACTGCACTTCTGAAAATAATCGGCAAGGGTGTTGACCGTGCAAACGAGATACTGAGCGTACAGCAGATGGATATTGACGGAGAAGAAATTGTGCCCGAAAACCATGATATTCATTTAGAGCATATCAGCTTTGCATACGAAAACAGAAGGATCATTGATGACATTACCCTTGACATAAAAGAAAAAACAACGACTGCAATAGTCGGTTCCTCCGGCGGAGGAAAAACCACTATCACTTCACTTATCGCAAGATTCTGGGATGTGCAGCAGGGCAGCGTGACCCTTGGCGGACGGGATGTAAGGGATTACAGCTTTGACAGCCTGATGGAAAATTTCAGTTTTGTTTTTCAGCGTGTATATCTGTTTGAGGACACAATAGCAAATAATATCCGCTTCGGCAGACCGGACGCATCAATGGATGAGGTGATCGCTGCCGCAAAAAAGGCTGCCTGCCATGAGTTTATCTCAGCTCTGCCCGATGGATATGAAACTGTTGTCGGAGAAGGCGGTGCAACGCTTTCGGGCGGTGAAAAGCAAAGGATCGCCATAGCCCGTGCAATCATGAAGGACGCACCCATTATCATTCTGGACGAGGCAACGGCAAATGTTGACCCGGAAAATGAAAAAGAACTGACACAGGCTATTGAAAACCTTACAAAAGAAAAAACGATCATTATGATCGCACACCGTCTGAAAACCGTCAGGAATGCGGATCAGATCGTTGTTATTGACAAGGGGAGAATCGTTCAGCAGGGCAGCCATGAAAAGCTCATACAGGAAAACGGAATATACAAGAGCTTTATTTCCGGCAGAAAACAGGCTGTGAGCTGGAAACTGGCATAATTCAGGAGGAAACAAAAATGGCAGATAAAAAGGAACATACAATTGAAAAGAAAAAACTCGGAGTCAGAGATTTTATTACAGTCGGTATTTTTACGGCGATTCTTTTTGTGGTAGAATTCGCCTGCGCACTTCTGGGTTACTTACATCCTATCATGGTTGCTGCATTATCTGTGCTTATTCCTATAGTGGGATGTATCCCGATGATGCTGTTTTACACAAAGGTAGAAAAATTCGGTATGATTACGATTATGTCAATACTAATGGCAATTATTCTGTTTGTGACGGGTATGGGTTATCTTGGAGCACCGATCACCATTATTTCAGGAGTTGTAGCTGATCTGATAGCAAAATCGGGCGGTTATAAAAGTTTTAAAAAGACAATTCTGAGCAACGGCATTTTCAGCTTCTGGATTTGCTCTAATTACTTTCCGGTAGTCGTAACAGCAGATTCCTATCGAAAGGATCTTATTGATGCAGGATATTCAGCTGAATACTGTGACAGTCTTTTTGCTTTTGTCAATTATAAAACAATTGCTGTACTGTTTATTGTCTGCTTGGCGTGCGGATGCCTTGGTGCACTGATCGGAAAGGCTGCCGTGAAAAAGCATTTTGAAAAGGCGGGGATCGTATAAATGAATATCAGGCTTGACCCGAGAACAAAGCTGTATATGATACTTGTAGTGTCGGCTGTTGTTATGATGAGTGCAACTACGCCGCTGCTCTGGTCTGTAAGAATCATTATAACACTTGTGCCGATAGTACTTCTGATTGCAGAGAAACGATATGCCAGCACATTTCGTTTCTTTGCGCTGTATATAACAGCCCTGGTGCTGACCTTCTGTTTTCTTTCAGAAGAATCTACAGGCATCATACAATCCTTGCTGACCGGTTATTGCGGAATCATCGCACAATTTCTTCCGGCTATGATTACGGCATGGTATGTTATCAGAACAACCAAAATTGATGAATTTGTATCTGCTATGCAGAAAATGCACATTCCGGATGGCATTACGATCTCACTTGCGGTTGTAATGCGTTTTTTTCCGACCATTAAAGAGGAATATTGTTCCATTCGTGACGCTATGAAAATGCGGGGGATCACGCTTGGCGGCGGCAGTATAGTAAAAATGATCGAATACCGCATGATACCGCTGCTTTTTTCCTGTGTGAGTATTGGTGATGAATTATCGGCAGCAGCTATAACCAAAGGACTTGGAGGAAAGGTAAAGAGAACAAGCGTTGCAGTGCTGAGACTCAGTGCGGCAGATATTATTCTTCTGTCGGGATTTACAGCTGCGGCAGCAGTCTTTGTGATCTTTAAGTATTTTATATGATGAACAGTATTATCGAAATAAATAATGTTTCCTTCCGTTACAAAGGCTCGGATGAAGGACTGCTGCAAGACTTTTCTCTGTCAGTAAAAAAAGGAGAGGTGCTTCTGCTTTGCGGCGGGTCCGGTTCGGGGAAAACATCTGTTATCAGACTGATAAACGGTCTTATTCCTCATTATTATCCGGGAGAGCTTGAAGGTGATATTCATGTTGCCGGACATGATATAAAAGCAACGGAATTGTATGAGCTTGCCGGTACGGTCGG
>CACYDD010000235.1 GCA_902773065.1 uncultured Ruminococcus sp.
GCAGGCATTTTGGTCATACAGATAAGTATCGTTGTAAAAATCCTGAGCGACCCTGTTCCAATCAGAAATATCAAGCACGTCTTTCGCATCAAGCACGCAAAGGGAATATCTGTCTGCAAAACAAACATCAACAGCTCTTGAAGGAATGGGACTTTTCTTGATCTCATTTATCGTATTGTCGCCGCCCCAAATCACACGGACATCGCAAATTGCAGAGAAATAGTCGTTTATATTTTTTTCTCTGCCATATTGAACAACAGAGATATACTCTTCGACATCGGTATTATCAGATGCTTTTTTCATCAGTTCACAGAGAAGAAGAATCTGCTCAAAATTCTTTGAGGAAGCCCTGACAACACAGGAATTACCTGCAAGCAATCCGCCAACCATTGTATAGGCAAAGTTTATTGGTACATTCGATGGTGCAATATGGAAACTAAGACCTCTTCCGAGACGACTTTGTTCATAATACTGCTCCTTCAATTGTGCAGTATTTGCCTTGCGACAAAAGAATCCAAATGTTACAACATCAGGGAAACGCTTTGCCTCACGGCTTCTCATTATTTCCGAACTCAGCTTATTCAGAAATACGCATATATCATCGCTGAAAACAGGTTTTGCAGGAAGAGCTTTCATTCCTTCAAAATCGCTGTTGCCAAACAACACCTTTAATTCAGAACTTAGCCGCATAAGTATCACTGCACCCCCTGATCTCTGCATTTTTTATTCTTCCGTTTATTTTGAAATATTTACCGGGTCTTCCACAGGGACAGTCATCTTCTCCCAGAATAACACCGCTGTCTTCGGTAAGCAATACATGACCCGGATACGACTCGGGAAGAACAGATACAACTTCTATCAAACCTTCCTCGCCTACTTCGGCAACGGAAAAATCACTTGCTCTTCTTATTATGACATCAGAGAATATCGGAGTATGAAGATGTCCGCATTCACATTCCATATATATAGTTCCTGTCTGTTCCACCATACCGTAGTAGTCATGAACACGTTCTATCCCACAGACATCCTTGAGTTCTTTTTTAAACTGCTGCGATGATACAGATTCCGAAACCAGCTTCTTCCAGCCACCTCCGTGTATCATCACACCTCTTGACAAATCAGGCTTATATCCTGTCTTTTTAAGTTCTTTTACAAAATGCTGCCAGATCATAAAGGTAAAGCCAAAAAGAAAGATATCCTCTCCGCTGTGCTTTTCCAGAAAATTCTGCATACCCTGTATATCCAACTGCATATTTTCATCAAGCACATAGCACTTATCTCTGGCAAACATAGAGAAACCAAGAATACCTGCACCTCTGGCAGAGAACATTGCACGGTTCTTGATTATTGCCGATGTATCAATTATCATCATTGGCAAACGTTTTTTCCCTATAAATGTAGACACGATCTTAGTGAGAGTCTTTGTCTGATTAGCTGAAGTTTTTTTGTCAAGAAATATTCTTGATACCTGCTGACCTGTTGTTCCGGATGAAGTCATTGTTTTTTGGACTTCTTCTCGGGGAATGCTGGACAGCTCATACTCTTTAAACAGACGTACAGGCAGAAAAGGAATATCATAATAGCTTTTAATATCGTTGACATCAAAACCGCTGGCATCACATATCCGTCTGTATGGTTCACAATTTAAATAATGGTGACGAGTCAGCTCGGAGAGTATTTCTGTCAAAAAAACGTGTTTTTCCTCTTTCTTCATCGAGTATGGCTCACGATTCAGAATTTCGGCATAATTGATCATCTTATCCCTGCTTTATTTAATTAGCTTCTTCAGCTCGGTATATAAGGTTTTTCCCGAACTGTTTTTTGGAATTTCTTTCACATATATGGAATGTATTGCAGTCAAATTCAGCTTGGTTTTATCTGCAATATATTTTCTGACGTCATCGCACAGACCAATATCTGTAATAAAAAGATACATTGCATCATCTATGCCATCAGCTGCACAGTCAATATTATTGAACTGTGCTTTCATCAAGCGATCGATCTCATCGAGATTTATTCGTTTTCCAAACATTTTAAGAAAACGTTTTTTTCTTCCAACGATATAAAAATACCCATCGGAATCCATTTTTGCCATATCACCTGTAACAAGTCTGCCCTGACGTTCATCACCTTTTTGCAGGTCATCAATGCACTCGGCATAACCAAGCGTTACATTTTCACCATAGTATACAAGCTCCCCAACAACATCCGGTTTGGTAATAACAGTGCCATTTATATCCATAAGCTCAAATTTACCGCCGGGAATAACAATACCCATACTGCCGCATTTTTCAATTGCCTTATTTGCAGGAAGATATGCCATACGAGCTGTTGCTTCGGTCTGTCCATACATCACAATAAATTTTCTTCCCTTAGCTTCGCAGTCTTCAGCAAACTCTTTATGGAGTTCGGGAGTAAGCTTTCCGCCTGCCTGTGTCATATATCGAAGCGAAGGAAGATCCATTCTCATAAAACGAAGTTTTTTCAGAATCTCATAAGTATACGGTACACCGCCGAAAGAGGTAGCTTCAGCAGACTTAAAGAAGCTCCAAAATTCCTTCTGCATCAGAGTTTTATCTGTTACAAGAATCTTGGCTCCGACCCACAAGTGGCTGTTTATAATGGAAAGCCCGTAGGTATAATTCATCGGCAAAGTTGTTATGGGACGTTCGGTATTGTCCAGCATTAAATACTCAACAATAGACTTTGTGTTTGCCTCAATATTTTGATAGCTCTGACGCACCAGCTTGAAGCTGCCTGTTGAACCTGATGTTGTAAGCAACAAAGCCAAATCATCATAGAGCTTGTGCGGACTGTTATTTGTTCTTATCAAAGAATAGCCAAATATCGTAAAGACTTCTTCGCAATTATCAAAGAGTTCTTTTTCATTATAAGGCAACCAAATATATTCAGGCTGATACTCTGAAAAAAGCCTGTCAAACAGCCCTCTGTCAAGATCATCTGCTATCATCACAGGAACAACATGGGCATTGAGCATTGCGGCATAACCCGCCAGAGAACCGATGCTGTTGGTGCAAAGATTGAATACCAAAGCACGTCCGATCTTATCTTTAAACAGTTTTTCCAGATCGGCAAGCTGAGCGTATGTCAGCTGTTCTCCGCTGTCGGACTCTGCCGCAACAGCTGTTCCAAAATCATCAAATTTCCACATCATACTTTTTCAGGATTTCCTTACCCTTCTCATAAGAACTAAGGTCGATTATATCATCGGTATCCATCATAATGTCAAAAGCATCTTCAATAGCCGCAACCAGTCCCATATGACCAACGGAATCCCACTGAGGAATCGCCTGATACTCAAGACCTCCAAGCTGAGATTCTTCAATCTCAAAAGTATCCATAAAAGCTTTGTTGTAAATTTCTAAATTTGTCATTATTTATTTCTCCTACAAATATTTAATATTGACTTTGCGATTCCATTCGAATCCAATTGATTTTCTTTTATAAGAAAATCATAATCCGCAGCATGATTGTAACTGTCATTTATTCCTAAAATATGAAAATTCGTATTATAACTACTCAAAACCTCTGCTATTGTGCTTCCCAATCCACCGATGATGCTGTGTTCTTCAACCGAAAAGATGTACTTATAATTAATATTATCAAGAATAAACACTTTATCAATAGGTTTGATTGTGTGAATGTCAACTACTGTTGCAGAAACATCATATTGTTCCAATATCTGTGCAGCCTTTAATGAATTATACACCATACTGCCTGTTGCGTAGATAATAATATCTTTGCCCTCTTTTAACTGAATAGCTTTTCCTATTTCGTAATCATAATCTTCCTGATAAACAATAGGATTTGGCATACCCCCTGTCAACCTAATATATGTAGGTTCATTTGTTTTTGATGCAGCAAGAACAGCCTTTACTGTCTCTGTGCAATCAGCCGGAGATAAAATAGTAATATTGGGAACAGATCTTATTACAGCAATATCTTCAATACTGATATGGGTAGCTCCAAGTATTCCTACAGATAATCCTGCGGTTAATCCTACCAACTTTATCCCCAATTGCATATATCCCATATTCACCCTTACTTGATCTGCACAACGCATAGCAGCAAAGGTTGCATAAGTTGAAGCAAAAGGAACAAATCCTTCACTTGCTAAACCTGCGGCTACTCCAATCATATTTTGTTCCGCAATACCAATATTAAAAAATCTATCGGGGTATTGTTTTTTTAATCTATCCAGCCCGGAATAAAAGCAAAGATCTGCTGTTGTAAACACAACA
>CACYDD010000236.1 GCA_902773065.1 uncultured Ruminococcus sp.
ACATAAACCTTATTGTTTTTCTTGACAGCCATGCGGATCGCAATACAGGTATCAAGATTTCCCGAAAAGTCCATATAACCCAAAGCTCCGCCGTAAATACCACGGGGACATTTTTCAAGTTCTTCGATAATTTCACAGGCTCTGATTTTCGGTGCACCGGACAGCGTACCTGCCGGGAGTACCGCTTCAACAGCACTCATCGCATCACAGTCACTGCGGATATTTCCTTCAACCTGTGAACATATGTGCATGATCTTGGAATAGCGATGGATCATCTTATATTTGCTGACCTCGACACTTCCGAATTTTGAGATTCTGCCTAAATCATTTCTTCCAAGGTCAACAAGCATATTATGCTCAGAAAGCTC
Source organism: uncultured Ruminococcus sp. (assembly GCA_902773065.1). GTDB lineage: Bacteria > Bacillota > Clostridia > Oscillospirales > Acutalibacteraceae > UBA1213. The sequence goes on from CACYDD010000236.1 coordinate 369, forward strand.
TTTTTCATCTTCCAGAAGTCCTTTTTCCAGAGCCAGATCTTCCTCATCACTTCTTCCTCTCGGTCGTGAACCCGCTACAGGGAAGGTATAAAGTCTGCCGTTTTGCAGCCGAACAAGCGTTTCGGGTGATGTGCTCATGATTTCCTCACCGTCTATGCTGAGATACACCATATAAGGTGATGGATTGGTCGTTCTCAGCACTCTGTAGGCATTGATGAGACTTCCTTCGAAATCAGCTTCAAATCTTCTTGAAATAACCGCCTGGAATATATCCCCGTCACGGATATATTCCTTTGTTTTTTCAACAACATCACAATAATCCTCTTTGGAGAAATTACATGTAAATTCTGATACCACTGGCTTTGAAAGTTTCGGAAGAGGTTTTTCAGAACTGATCAGTTCTGCGGTTTCATGAATAATTTCTTCCGCTTTTCTATAGTTTTCTTCCAGTTTGTCAGTTCTGATGTTAACGGAAATGCTGATTTTTTGTTTGAGATGATCATAAGCAATCACCTTTTCAAAAAGCATCAGATCAAGGTCATTAAAATTTCCTCCGCTGATTTTCAGCTTCGGTTCGGCATAACCAATCATGGAATAAGCGAAATATCCCACAAATCCTCCTGTGAACGGAGCAGTTTCGGAAACGTCGGGTGCCTTGTATTCTGCCAGTATGTTTCTGACAACATCAAGTGGTTTAGCAGTAATGATTGTTTCGGTTCTGCCGTTTTTTTCTATCTTTACCGTTTTATCCTTACAAGTAACACGCATGACAGGATCATATCCCAAAAAGGAATATCTTCCCCATTTTTCTCCACCCTCAACACTTTCCAGAAGGAAATATCTTGAGCTGATCCCGGTGATTCTTCTCAAAAGTGTAATAGGAGTGATCACATCGGCATAAAACTCCTTACTGACCGGCACGGTATTATACATCTGTGCCATACCTTCCACTGATCTGATATCAGGCTTAAGCATATTCATTACCTCCGAATAAAAATATAAAAGGCTTTTATCCCTGCATAAGGGACAAAAGCCTGTAACTTCTGCGGTACCACCCAAATTGACGATAAACGCCCACTTAATTATGTACTGACATACATTTTCTGCTGATAACGGTCAGATTCCGTCGGCCATTACTCCCCAAAAAGGTTTCCTGCCGCCCTTACAAGTCCATTCAAAAAAAGCTAAGCTACTGTCATTCCACCAACCGACAACTCTCTGAAGCAATCACTTTTATTTACTACTCCTGATCAACGGTTTCGATAAATATTTAAAAAACTATTATTATTATATTCCTGTTTGGTAACTTTGTCAATAGTTTTATTGAAAATTTCCAACAAATTTTTATTTCTTGAATTTTCAAAGTAAATGCAACCTAGTCACAAAAGAGTGTTGCGTTTAATCTGAATAATTAGTGTCTGCTTTTTTCTTTTCCAAAGTTTCAAAAAGCCGATAAACAGTAGATAAAGCCCCTTTTGTACCGTCACTGCTGGTTGAATTTCGTAAGCGTCTTGATGAAAAGGTTCTGGCAAAAATCAATGAAATGATTGTTGCATATAACAACGCTGACGATTCATCAGATGATGATTCTGATGGCGGAGGCAGCGTTGCTGAGAACACAAATAATGAAAATGATACGGAAGCTTCTGAACCTAAAAACGAAGGAACTCTTATTCTTGCTGCAACTTGTGCACCGCAGAATATAACCTATCCGCAGGACATCAATCTGCTGAATGAAGCAAGAGAAAACCTTGAGTCAATGATCGATCAGATATGCGATGAATACAATTTTTACAAGCCCCATATGTACCGTGAAAAAGCAAGAGAAGCTTATCTCGCTTTAGCAAAATGCAGGAAACACACCGGGAAAAGAATACGCAAAGCAATCGGTCAGCAGCTTCAGTTTATCAGCCGTGATCCTGGTTATGTTGATATGTTTGTTCTGTATAACAATGTTGTTCTTAATGAAAAACAGTATAATCGTTTATGTATGATCAAGGAGCTTTACGAACAGCAGAAATACATACGACAATAAAACCCACGGTGTGAAAGACCGGATTGTCAGCATTTCTCAGCCCTATATCCGCCCTATCATAAGAGGAAAGGCGAAAGCTCCAGTGGAATTCAGTGCAAAGTTGGATATGAGCATTGACCAAAGAGGTATTGCCCATCTCTCTTTGGAGAAACCGCTCTCGGGGCCTTATGCTTTCTCGTTCGGTTCATTGGTGGTCTCCTTAATAATTCCTGCTTTTTTCAGCTTGTTAAGCTTTGTCAGGCGTTTCTCGACTTCCTCAATGTCAATCCCCCACGCCTCGTAAGCAGTGGCAGTATTGACTTTACTTGCATCCCATGTACGGATTGTCAGATTCGCCATCAGCTCTTTTGCCTTCATTTTCAAGCGGGTAGCTGTGCTGCTTGCACAGTTAAACAACCTCTGTATGTCCGCATTTTCTATTTCGGTATGAGTATAATAGATCTCCAGTGTGGTCGCTCCGTCATAAGCTTTCACCAGTGCCTGATACTGTGGTTCTACACCTGCCGTTGTCCATAAGTCCGTCATCTGCTTTGCCATTCTGCTCTTTGCATTGATCATCATTGCATCGGCTCTGATTTTGGCAAGCTCGGGATTAGCAGTCTTTTTGGTTTTCTACTCAACCATGAAAAAAGAAAAGCGGTTTAACAAATGCCTGAATCCGTGAAACTCAAAAATCAAATCAGTTCAAAAGTCAGCTTGCAAGCCAAAAACAAAGCAAAAAGCTCACATTCTAAAT
>CACYDD010000237.1 GCA_902773065.1 uncultured Ruminococcus sp.
ACAGCCGGAGCTTTTTATTGATTTGAATTTTGTTTTGTTTAAATCAGTTCCATAACATCAACACTTCTGGTGATGAAGCCTTCCAATTCAGCAGCGGAGAGTTTACGCTGACTGAGTACGGCAAGGTCATAAATATGACGACAGATCAGTCCCTGCTTTTCTTCATCAAAATTGTCAAGCTTTTTTATGATATTGTTCGCTGTATTGATAATTAGTGTTTCCTGTGCCTTATCATTGTTTGCACCGAACATATCGCCGTAAAGTTTGTTCATATCATTGATTCTTCTTTGATATTGATTGATGGTGATGATGGCAGGAGTGCCTTCGGTTTTCAGTGACTGGGTTTTGATTTCGAGTTTGTCTGTACCCAGAGCGTTTTTGAATATCTCAATGAGCTTTTCGCTGTCGGTTTCAGTTTCTGTACTGTCCTCATCGGATTTCAAAGCCTCATCAACTTCGGAGTCAATACGAACAAATTTAATATCGCTTTCCTTGTATTCAAGATAAGTAACAAAGTGAGTATCGATATTATGTTCCAGGATAACAGCATCAATACCGTTATCCTTGAAGATCTTGACATACTGTGCCTGTGCATTCATATCGGAAACATAGTAAACTTTGTTGTCCTCTGTTTTTGGAAGCTCGGAGAAGGTCTTGAATTCATCATTGACTGTTTTATAAAGGATAGTATCCTTCATTTTGTCATAGAATTTTTCGTCTTTGATACAGCCAAATTTAATAAATGGTGAAATATCATCCCAGTAGCTTTCATATTCCTTACGTTCGTTCTTGAAAACAGAAACAAGCTTGTCTGCAACCTTTTTGGTAATATGCTTTGAGATTTTAGCAACCTCGCCGTCATTTTGAAGAAAAGAACGGGAAACATTCAGCGGAAGATCGGGGCAGTCAATCACACCCTTGAGAAGCATCAGGAATTCGGGAACAACTTCTTTGATGTTGTCAGCGATATAAACCTGATTGGAGAAAAGCTTGATTTCTCCCGGCATGACCTGAAGCTTGTCTGTTTGTTTCGGGAAATAAAGGATTCCCTTGAGGTTAAACGGATAATCCACATTCAGATGGATCCAGAACAGGGGGAGATTGATATCAGGGAAGACTTCTCTGTAAAAATCCTCATATTCTTCTGTGGTGCAGTCCTTGGGTGTTTTCAGCCAGAGAGGCTTAGTGATATTGACAGGTTTGTCCTCGGTTTTGTTATCATCAGTTTTTTCATTCTGAACACAGGTAAAATAAATTTCATACGGCATGAAATGACAGTATTTTTTGATGATGCTTCTGAGCTTGAATTCATCACAGAATTCCATACCGTCCTCAGAGAAGTGCATGATAACGCTTGTACCTTTTTCATTTCTTTCACCGTCGGTAATTTCATAGGTTCTTGTGCCGTCACTGGACCAATGAACGGGAGCAGCGTCCTTTTGGTAAGAAAGCGTATCGATCTCAACTGTATCGGCAATCATGTAGGCAGAATAGAAGCCCAGACCGAAATGTCCGATAATACCTGACTCCGCATCAGTTTTATCGCTGTATTTTTCAATAAATTCCTGAGCACCGGAGAAAGCAACCTGTGTAATATATTTTTCTACTTCTTCCTCTGTCATGCCAAGTCCGTTATCACTTACAGTCAGTGTTTTTTCGTCTTTGTCAAGAACAATATCGATTCTCGGTTCGATATTATCGTTTTCAGCTTCACCGATCATGCAAAGGCTCTGATACTTTTTGATCGCATCACAGCCATTGGCAACGATTTCTCTCAGAAAGATATCCTTGTCAGAATAAAGCCACTTTTTAATGATCGGAAAAAGGTTTTCCGAATCAACTCTGATTTGTCCTTCTTTTTTCATTTCTAAAACCTCCAAAATCTATTTAATCCGGGATGTAAAGTTCCGAATTATTATTCTGTTTATGTTTGACATCAAAAATGTACTATTCATCAGCTGCCATGCTGCGTTCCATCCATTGCTGATAGGTCATCAGGACTTGCCTCGGTTTTGCACCTTCGTGCGGACCGATGATACCCATCTGTTCCATCTCGTCGATCAGCCTGCCTGCTCTTGCATAGCCGACACGAAAACGTCTTTGCAGCATAGAGGTAGATGCTTGTCCTGCTTCAACAACACATTTGATTGCTTCTTCCATCAGTGGGTCAAGCTCACCATCAGGATCAGAACTGCCTTTGCCGCCTGATTCAGGAATCGCATTTTTCTCGATCTGTTCCAGAACATCCGAGTCATATTCGACTGCCTTGTTTTTCTTGATGAAATCAATAACATTTTCAATTTCGGTATCGTCAACATAACAACCCTGCACTCGTATCGGTTTTGTTGTGCCAATAGGGGAGAACAGCATATCACCTCTGCCGAGGAGTTTTTCTGCACCGCCGCTGTCAAGGATCGTTCTGGAATCGACTTGTGATTTTACTGCAAAGGCAATACGGCTGGGTACATTTGCCTTGATCAGACCCGTAATAACATCTACCGACGGTCGCTGGGTAGCGATCACAAGATGCATACCTGCTGCTCTCGCCATCTGAGCCAGACGGCAGATCGCTTCTTCCACTTCATTCGGAGCTGCCATCATCAGATCGGCAAGCTCGTCGATAACAATTACGATTTGCGGCATTTTTTGCAGCTTTTTCGGTTCGGGAGTCTCTTCTTCGCCGAAACTGCTTTCACCAAGTTCGGCCTGTGCCTGAGCAAGCATTTCATCCTCTTCAAAAGATCTTTCGCTGTCATCAATATGGAATCCGTTTTTGCTGTTTTCGTCTGTTGCGGCATTTTGTTTGTCAACAAGACGATTGTAGCTGTGCATATCTCTGACGTTGTACTCAGCAAATATTTTATAGCGGTTGAGCATTTCGTTGACTGCCCAGTTTAATGCACCTGCTGCCTTTCTCGGGTCGGTCACAACAGGCACCAGCAAATGAGGTATTCCGTTATACACACCGAGTTCTACGACTTTTGGGTCAATCAGCATCAGCTTGACTTCATCAGGACTGGATTTATACAACAGACTGACGAGCATAGAATTGATACATACGGATTTACCTGAACCTGTTGAACCTGCAATCAGCAGGTGAGGCATCTTACCAAGGTCGGCAAGTGTGATCTTGCCTGAAATATCCTTTCCAAGAGCTACTGTAAGATTGCTTTTGGAACTCTGGAATTCTTTTGATTCCACAAGATTTCTCATTTTGACAATGCTGACGTGTTTGTTTGGCACTTCTATGCCGACGGCGGATTTGCCGGGGATCGGTGCTTCAATACGCACACCTGCTGCCGCAAGATTCATGGCAATATCATCGGCAAGGTTAGTGATCTTGCTGATTTTAATACCTGATGCAGGCTGAAGCTCATATCTTGTAACGGATGGGCCCCTGCTGATATTGACAATGGTTGTCGGAACGCTGAAACTTTTCAGGGTATCAACAAGCATTGTGCCACGCTGGTTCAGTTCCATTGAGATATTGCTTTCTTCTTCATATGGCTGAGGTTCAAGAATATTAAACGGCGGTTTTATATACTGTCCTGAAACAATGCTGTTGTCAGGTGTGATCTCAAACGGATCGACCAAATCTTTTTTCTTTTTACGCTTTGGTTCAGCAGGCGGAGGAGGTGGTTCAGGCTGTTCAGGCATGAAGTTCAGTTCTCCGATATCATGATCCACTCCTGTAATACTGATATCCTCTGCAAATACAGGAAGTTCCTCTTCTGGATCAGGTTTTTTGACAGATTTCTTTTTCGGTTTTGTTTTTGGTATCTCTGGTTCGGGAACTGTGATTTCAGGCTCAGTGACGCTTTTGTCAGGTTCATAGAAAGGGGTATTTTTTATCTTCCGGAGTTGGCGGTCAGGATTTTTTTGTTTTGCAGCAAGCTTTTTGTCAACCTGCTGCTGTATGTATTCTTCTCTGGTTTGTTTGCGTTCTTTGGCAATTCGCTCCTTTTCTTTCTGACGAACCTGTTCTCTGATTTCTTTATTGTCATTTATATGCTCGCCGATTTTTTTAACAGGCTTTTTAAATAGATCAAAGATATTAATGAAAAACTTATCAAGTGTGAATACCAAGAGAATCAGAAACAGCATAATGCAGATGATCGCACCGCCTGTCTGACCGATGATCATAACGATCGGGATGCCGAGTATTGCACCAAGAACACCGGGACCTACATTTGTGCTTGCATAGATCAGGCTGTTATGCAGTTCTTCCGCATATCCTCTCAGCGGCTCGTCACCAAGACCTGCACCGAAGCAGAATATGGTTGTAGAAAGCAGCGTCACAAGAACGG
>CACYDD010000238.1 GCA_902773065.1 uncultured Ruminococcus sp.
GTTGGTGTTGTGTTCCTTGAGATGAAAGAGCTTTTCCAAAAGAACTTCCTCCTAAAAAATAATGTTGCCGCTTTGGTATTTTATCATCATAAAATATTCCTCAGTGGCACAAAAAAATTATAAACTATCGCCGGCACAAAAGCAAGTAGCATTTTACATATAATCGGACAAGTGTTTTTTGATAGTTTTACCCATTGTTTACCAATAGTTTTCCTGATAAATGAATTTTTTATACTATTTAACCGCAGCAGCATTGCAAAAGTGAAGATTGTATGATACAATGAATGGGGAGAGAATCGGATTTGATCTGACGGTCTGATTTGTGATCCGGGCTTTCCCACATTCGGTTTATTCGGAGGGCATTTCATTTGAAGCCTCAATCAAAATCCAGATTCCTGTTGTTTGTCACGCTTACATTTGCATGGATGGCCGTGATCTTTCTTTTTTCGGCGCAGAACGGGGAAGAATCCTCCGGCATGAGCGCGAAGCTGCTCTCGCTTTTAAGCCGTGTTTTTCGTTTTTCCCCTTCGCCGGACGCGGAGGCAATGCTGTCGTTTCTCGTCCGCAAGGCGGCGCATATGACGGAATTCGGCGTGCTGGCTCTGCTGTGGCTGGGCACGCTGTGCGCAGCATCCGGCAAAGCGAAGTGGACGTACCCTGCGGCTTTCGCGCTGTCTTCGGTGTATGCCGCGACCGACGAGTTTCACCAGCTTTTTGTGAGCGGGCGTGCCGGACGGGTTACCGACTGGCTGATCGACAGCTCCGGGGCTGTCCTGTTCTTGTGGTTCGGCTGGGCGGTCATTCAAATGATAGGCAATAAAAATACCAAAAGTAAAGGATGATGAAAAAATGGCAATTCTAGTTACGGGCGGAGCCGGATTCATCGGTTCTCACACGTGTGTTGTCCTGCAGCAGGCGGGCTATGACATCATTGTGGTGGACAATTTTTCCAATTCCAAACCCGAAGCCCTCCATCGCATCAGGAAAATCACCGGCAAGGATTTCAGGTTCTACGAGGCCGATATCCTTGACGCCGGGGCGATGAAGAAAATCTTTGACGAAAACGAAATCGAAGCGGTGATTCATTTCGCCGGACTCAAAGCGGTGGGAGAATCGGTGGCAAAGCCCATCGAGTACTACCACAACAACATCACCGGCAGCCTTGTGCTGTTTGACGCAATGAGAAATCACGGCTGCAAGACCATTGTGTTCTCTTCATCGGCTACCGTTTACGGCATGAATAACGTCCCTCCCTTCGTGGAAACCATGCCGCTTTCCACTACGAATCCCTACGGCTCGACCAAGCTCTTCATTGAGGACATTCTGCGGGACATCTGCGTTTCCGACCCGGAATGGAGCGTCATGCTGCTGAGATACTTCAATCCCATCGGCGCGCATCCGTCGGGACTCATCGGCGAAAGCCCCAACGACATTCCGAATAACCTTTTCCCCTATATCGCAAGCGTTGCCGTGGGCAGGCTGGAGAAGCTGGGCGTATTCGGAAACGACTATCCCACCGTGGACGGAACAGGCGTGCGCGATTACATTCACGTGATGGACCTCGCGGAGGGTCACGTCTGCGCCCTGAAATACGCGCTGGAACACAAAGGCGCCGAGGCAGTCAATCTCGGTACCGGCAAGGGAACCAGTGTGCTTCAGGCGGTCGCGGCATTCGAGGCGGGCAGCGGAATGCCTGTACCCTATGTCATCAAGCCTCGCCGACCTGGCGATATTGCCGAATGCTACGCCGATTGCGCCAAGGCCAAGGAACTGCTCGGCTGGGAAGCCAGACGAAACATGGAAGATATGTGCCGCGACGGCTGGAATTTTATCAGAAACAACCCCAACGGACTGTGAGGCACTGACATTCGCCCGCTGCCATCACAGTGAATCAAGAATGACGAAACCGGATTTGTAAAGAATCGCTTTGTGCATAAAAAGAAAACAGCTGCTTGTGAAATGGATACAGGCGGCTGTTTTCTGTTTCGTAAAAGCAAATGAATTTCATGAAATAAATAAAAATTAACAACACCTTTATGCTTTATTAACAAATCGAAGGCGGAATTATCGTTTTGTTCTAAAAAAATTAAAAAAATGCTTGCAATTCTGTAAAACATGTGTTATCATATGCATGTAGCTTTGAAGAGGAAAAATTAAGCTCCTTTTTAAAGACCACGGATTATTTTGAAAAAGATTTGCCAAAAATTAAGAGGGATTGGCAAATCCAAAAAAATTTTTTGGAGGTAATTATCATGAAAA
>CACYDD010000239.1 GCA_902773065.1 uncultured Ruminococcus sp.
AAAATGTCAACACCTTTTTTTGAAAAACTTTTCAATTCTACAAATTGTATTATTTTTCCTCCTATTGCTTCTTTCTATAACTTTTAATAAATACAGGCTGTAATATTTCTATGAAGCTTTCGCTTCCGAAGTATTACAGCCTGATATCATATCAACCTAAAGATACCGTATCATCAGAAATAATGTTACCGAAAATCTTTATTTTTGTCTTATTTTTTTTGTTGATAGGATCTCCCATAACTATATAAACATTTTTACCTTCTACATCCTTGACATTATCACCGAAAGACTTGATTTCCACCATTTTCTTCCATTTTATATTTCCATCTACATAGTAGGCATCATATAATGTATTATTTTCTATCTTATATCTGCCGCTTATGGTTTTTGGCTCACTTTCATTTTCGCATACAACAGAAAAATTATATTTGCCATTCTCGTAGAATTCAAAAACATATTCTGCCTGACTACCGCAAGTCGGACATTTTACATCATAGCAGTTCCAGACAGCCGGTGCTCCGTCAGAATCTGCCGCACTGATCACCTTAGAAAGCAAATCGATTTTTTTAAGAATATCATCAACATCCTTATAACCTTTCAGCGTATTAAATCTGTCAAGTGCACTGCGATATTTCAAGCTCTCATAGTCATATTTTGCAAGCATATACAGACACTCTCTCGCTTTCTCGGCACTATCCTTATAGTCGTCAATAAACTCAAAGTCTTCCATTGCATTTTTATATTGTTCATGCTTGAATTTTTTTTCAGCCTCAACATAAATTTTCTTCTGACTGTTTTGATAATTTTCTTCATCCGTCCTTTCAATTTCCCTGAAAACAGTAATTGCTCTCCTATAATCCGTATCATTATACAAATCGTCTGCATAACTTTTGAGTGTATCATAATATTTCACTTCCGAATCGGAATAGTCCAGAATACTTTGAAACAGTTCAGCTGCTGCCTGTTTGTTTCCCGAAGCCGCACTGCTTTCGGCTTTTCCATAGATACATTTCTTGATCATTTCTTCGCTGTCAAGATAATCTTTCATTCCTTCAAATTTCTGTCTTGCACTGTCATAATTTCCATTATTATATTCCTGAACTGCACTATTGTAATTCAGATACGGAATACCATAGGTGATTCCTGCATACAGTCCTCCGCCAAGAAGGATCGCAACAAAGAGGATCAATAATGCTTTAGAATTACGCTTTTTGTTTTCGCTCTTCTTCTGCTGATTAGCATAAACTTCTTTTCTTTTTTCAAATTCCTGTTTTTGTCTTTCCCTGTCGAGTCTTTCACGCTCCGCTGCTTCTTCTCTGATTTTTTCTGCCTCTGACTTTTGTTCGGTATTTTGCATTTCAAGAAGCTCCGGCTGTACATTTTTAATCAGCCAATGTTTACGCACGCCACAGCAACAACAGATATCCTCGTCACTCCAGTTAAAAGTACCGCACGCACAAAGCCAGTAAATTTCATCAAACACCGGATGAAAAATCAGCTTTGTATGATCGATATTATTTAGTGTGCAGTTATCAATAAACTGTTTATGCAGATCCTTCTGAACATTAAAAATACTTTCCTGCACAAGACTTATATTAAATCTTGTATCTTCAAAATTATACCACACTTGTCCGGAAGTTGTTGTTACCGACTGAATGACAAACTCCAGATTTCTTGTATGCTCATTTTTGATCCTGATCGGCATTTCCATTCCGAATTCACCGTTCCTCGGAATATCCATATCATCATAAGAACAGTTTGTCAGTCTGTCAATAACATTACGCTGAGCGTCATAGCAGATGATATCAAACGTCATTGTTTTGATGTTTTCGGGCTGAACATTCAGGAATTTTCCATAGGCAAAAATCGCCCCCGCACTCATATCAAGTTCCAGCTTCATGGAACACAGTGCCACAGGAGATCCCTTAAACCACAGATGGATACTTTTTTCTTCAAGCAGTTTTTTCTTTTCTTCTTTTTCCATGATAATCTCCTACAAAAAGTGATTTTATTATAAAAAACAATAATAATCAATTCTATTAATAGTTTGTTAATAATATTCTAATATAAATTTGCATATATGTCAAGAATCGAATCAGTCAAAATCAATTTTAGGATTGATTCCATACTACAATTCACTGATGATGGTGTTTCTAAAGATCATATAACTAACCATAAGTACTTTGTCAGTAAAAAATAAATTTTAATGATTTTCAATCGTTCCCGGTTGACAAAAATCGTATTTAGTGGGATAATATATTCTGTATTATTATGATAAAAAATACGAAAATATCATTTTGGAGGATTCATTATGGCAAAGGAACTTGCAAAGGCTTACAGCCCCGGTGAGTTTGAGGAAAGAATTTACCAGTTCTGGGAAAGCGGAGGCTATTTTCATGCCGAAGTTGATAAAAACAAAAAACCGTACACCATCATGATGCCGCCCCCGAATATTACGGGACAGCTTCATATGGGACATGCACTTGACAATACGCTTCAGGATATTCTGATACGTTTTAAAAGAATGCAGGGCTATAGTTCCCTCTGGCTTCCGGGAACAGATCATGCTTCCATTGCGACAGAGGCAAAAATCGTGGAGGCAATGCGCAAAGACGGTGTCACAAAAGAAGATATCGGAAGAGAGAAATTTCTTGAAAGAGCATGGGCATGGAAGGCGGAATACGGCGGACGTATCGTAAAGCAGCTCAGAAAGATCGGCTCTTCGGCAGACTGGGAAAGAGAACGCTTCACCATGGATGAGGGTTGCAATAAGGCAGTTAAAAATGTATTTGTTCGTCTTTATGATAAAGGTCTGATCTATCGCGGAGAACGTATCATCAACTGGTGTCCGAAGTGCCTTACTTCCATTTCCGATGCAGAAGTAGAATATGAGGAGCAGGCAGGTCATTTCTGGCATCTGCGCTATCCCCTTTCGGATGGCAGCGGTTATATCAATCTTGCAACAACACGCCCCGAAACACTCCTCGGTGATACCGCAGTAGCAGTCAACCCGAATGATGAAAGATATAAGGATATGGTAGGCAAAACACTGATTTTACCTATTGTACATCGTGAAATACCGATCGTTGCAGACGATTATGTTGAAATGGATTTCGGAACAGGTGTTGTAAAGATCACCCCTGCTCACGACCCCAACGACTTTGAAGTAGGTCTGCGGCATAATCTTCCTGTCATCAATGTCATGACAGATGATGCAAAAATCACGGATGATTATCCAAAATATGCCGGAATGGACAGATACGAGGCAAGAAAAGCCATTGTTGCTGACCTTGAAGCAGAAGGTGCACTGGTCAAGATAGAAGATTATTCTCATAATGTAGGCACTTGTTACAGATGTTCCACAACCGTTGAACCGCGAGTATCAAAGCAGTGGTTCGTAAAAATGAAGCCGCTGGCAGGTCCTGCGATCGATGCCGTTAAAAATGACGATACAGAATTTGTTCCG
>CACYDD010000240.1 GCA_902773065.1 uncultured Ruminococcus sp.
AAGCCTCAGAATTATGATGAGGTTCTTGGCGAAATAAAAAGCAAAGCTGACGAATCAAAGATTTTTGTTACTATCGCAGCAGGCATTTCCATTGAATATGTCAGAAGGGGTCTTGGTTTCAACTGTCCAATGGTAAGAGTTATGCCAAATACACCGCTGCTTCTCGGAAAGGGTGCAACAGCACTTTGCAGATCGGAAAATATCACTGATGAGGATTTTGAGGAAGTATACAATATGTTTGCACTTTCAGGAGAAGCAGCGATTCTTCCCGAATCACAGATGAATGCTATTATTGCAGTAAACGGCAGCAGCCCTGCCTATGTATATTTGTTTGCAAAAGCAATGGTGGATTATGCTCTGTCTGTTGGAATTGATGCAGAAACAGCCCTCAGACTCGTATGCAAAACTTTTGAGGGTTCTGCCGAAATGCTGCGTTCCAGCGGTGACACACCCGAACAGCTGATCGAAAAGGTTTGCTCTAAAGGCGGCACAACGATTGAAGCAATGAACATTCTTAAAGAAAGAAATGTTCCACAGGCAATCGGGGATGCGATGGCTGCATGTACAAAAAGGGCAGAGGAACTTGGTAAATAATCGACAAATATCAAAGCCTGAATTGATTTTTTAATTGTCAAATCGGAGAAAATTTCTGTTTGAGATTTTAATTTTCTTATTTTCTTGACTGTATAAGCAATTTGTCGTATAATCAGTATGGTCAATTTGCAATAATGATTGAATTAATTATATGGAGGAATTACGATGACGTATTGTAAATCTTGCGGTTCAGCAATGGAAGATTCTCACCTGATCTGTCAGAATTGCGGAACGAAAAAAGGTCTTGGCACAGCTTTCTGTGATAAGTGCGGTGCTGTCAGACAAGTAGGTATGGCATTCTGTCAGGAATGCGGTAACCAGTTAAATGATCAGCCTGCCGCTCCTACAGCAGGTTCTGTTCCTTATGCACAGCAGAACGCATACCAACAGAATGCGAGTGTTGCTTCACAGGATAATTCTCAGTATCTTCCACCGAAAAAATATTGTCGTAATTGTGGTTCACAGGTTATGAATAATCAGGCAATCTGCACGAAGTGCGGTGTGAAGGTTGGCACAGGTAACTCTTACTGTATGCACTGTGCTGCTCCTGTAGCAAATCCTCAGGCGGTTGCTTGTACAAGCTGCGGAATGAGTCTGAAACCTCCTTTTGATATAGGAAAATATGTGAATCAATTTGTTGAGAACTTTACCAATATTTTTAAAACCAACGATATCGTAGGTTTGCTGCTGGACTATGGTGCACATTTTATCAGTGTGCTGACATTTATTTTCTCTTTGCTGCCTTGTATCTACATTTATGTTTTGGGTTACAGCGAAACATATTCGGTATTTTCACTTGTTCCGCTTTGTGGAATCCTTTTTATCTTAGCATTACTTGTGTCAGTAGCACGTTTTGTACCTCATGTAGATGATTTTATAACGAAAAATCAACAGCAGTTCGGAAAGTTTTATGTATTTCTGACACCTGCTTTGATGGTACTTTCTGCTTTGATTCTTATCATCAATGTTATTAACGGTGCTGCAGCAGGTGCTTCCTATATTTATATTAATGTTTCCTGCGGCTTTACCTTCTTTGGTGTTTTATTGCTGATATTGGTCTTTGTTGCAGCAGGTGCATCTGTTCTTTCCTTCCTCAGAAAAGAAGGTATCGTTAAATTCTGATTTATTTTTAAATGCGGACCGCCGTCATGTACGGCGGTCTTTTTTCGGTATGTATAACGGAGGCTTTATGCACAATGAAAATTGATAAGAAATATGAAAAACTAATCGAAACAGCGGCAGTATTCTTTTGTGCTTTTATAATAATTACAATTTGTTCAAAAGCATCGCCGCTTTATCCTTTTAATGATTGGGATGATCCGAACTGCTTTTTTACTGTCGGCAAATCAATGGTACATGGTAAGGTACTGTATCGTGATATTTTTGAGCAAAAAGGACCTCTGCTGTATATGCTGCATGAACTGACCTATCTGGTTTCAAACACAACATTTCTGGGTGTTTATTTTGTGGAAGTCATTGCCTGCTTTGCGGTTTTGATTCTTTCAGGTAAAATTATCAGACTGTTCCGTAATGGGAATGTTGTTTTTGCAGTTTATCCGCTTGCGGCTTTGATGTACAGTTCATTGTCGTTTTGCTGCGGAGACAGTGCGGAAGAATTGTGCCTGCCGTTGATGATGTTTAGTTTTTATACAGGAATGAAGGCAGTTAAAACAGATAAAAAAATAACCCCTTTGCAGGCGTTGCTGTGTGGGATTACACTTGGTATTGTACTGTGGGTAAAATTTACAATGCTCGGTTTTTATATCGGTTTTATTCTGGCATTTGTTGTTTTGTATATCAGGCAGAAGCGAATCAAAGAAATTTTTATTTCCGCTTTATCTATCCTCGGCGGTGTTCTGCTAAGTACGGTTCCTGTTATCATCTATTTTGCAAAGCATAATGCATTTAGTGACCTGTTTGAAGTCTATTTTTACGATAATATGTTCCTTTACAGCACAG
>CACYDD010000241.1 GCA_902773065.1 uncultured Ruminococcus sp.
CGGACAATCCATGATACCCTTCCTGTTAAAGAAATACTGCTCATAATATGCCTGCATGGCATCGGGCATCAGAAGGTCGACATCCTTGTTTTTTCGCAGCCTTGTTTCCGCTGCCTCCTGTGCCTCTTTGATATCTTCCAGAGAAGATACATTTTCTTCCCGGTAGCTGACAATATAGGTTTTGCCGTGGCGGTCGCTTTCGCCGTTGCGGTTGCAGCGGCCTGCAGCCTGGGCGATACTGTCAAGTCCGCTGAGACTGCGGAAAACGGTTTCAAAGGAAATATCAACGCCTGCTTCAATGAGCTGTGTACTGATACAAAGGATTTTTTCATTGTTTTTAAGAGCTTGTTTCATTTCCTCTATCAGGTCAAGACGGTGCTGGGCACACATATAGGTCGTCAGCTGGATCAGGCGGTATTCACCGGAACTATTTTCTTTGAGGTAATCATACAATTTCTGCACGGAAGATTTTGTATTGAGGATCACCAGTGCATTTTTCTCGGTATGTCGGAGAATCAGTTCCGCAAGCTCTTCCGTACCGCATTTTTTCAGTGCATAGTCCGCAACAATTTCGGCACGCTTGAACAACTGACTGTATTTCTGAACATCTGAAATAATACTGCTGTTTTCCGTATAGAGAAGCGGTCTGGCGGTTCTTTCAAAAATCGGCTGGGTAGCAGTACACATCACAATCGTTGTTCCGCATACCTCCGACAGAAAATTGAGCATGGTATTGAAAAGATTGATATACCGCACGGGAACGGACTGTGCTTCATCAATAATCAGGACGGAATTTTTCAGCTGGTGCATACGCCTGATATCCCTGCTGCCGCCGCCGAACAGCACATCCAGAAAACGAACCATTGTGGTCAGTATGACCGGACTGCTCCAGTCCTCCGACAGCAATTCATATTTTTTGATATTTTCCTGATCCTCTTCCCCGTCAAACAGCACATTGGAATGATGCTCCAGAATATTGTCGCTTTCTCCGAAAACTTTTTTCAGGTCGGCGGCATTCTGCTCTAAGATGGAAAGAAACGGTGCAGTATAAATAATTCTGTCCTTCCCCTCTTTGATGGCAAGCATCAAGGCATATCTCATGGAAGAATAAGTTTTTCCCCCGCCGGTCGGAATGGTCAGCTTATAGATCCCGTTACCGTTTTTTTCTGCAAATTCCGCACACTGCTGTGACATTTCCCGTCTGAGTTCGTCAATATGATTCCGTACGGCAAAGCTGTCAAGTTTCCTTTTTAGCTTTTCCAGACATTCCTCAAAGTAAGCTTTTCGTTCCTCTGCATTGAGCCTTTTCTGCTGCACACCGCTCATAAATTCGGCGGTATCCCGTCTGTCGGCATCCATCAGTGCAGACAATACCAGCCGCTGTAAACAGCCCAGCATAAAGCATTTTTCTTCCACACCCTTGCCGCCTGACATTTTTGCTGCTGTCTGCTCAATGATCCGAAGCTTTTCACTGACCTCACCGCAGGATTTTTCAAAAAGCTCCTTAATATCATGCTCAGCGAAAATATCCCTGATGTTTCTGACCGCTTCATCATAACAGATATTGTTTTCAGGGTTGATTCTTGCCGCATACTTATCTGTGCCGTCATAAGCAAGACAGTCATTGAGTCCGTGGTGCGAAATCACTGCATATGCAATCAGCTGCAGTGCAACAGCTTCTACAGGATTTTTGGGCATAAATTTTTCCGTCAGATATTTTGCCCCTGCACTTGAATGATTGATACTCCTTTTTGCAACCGCCTGACCGTCATGTGCTTTATGAATATATTCATTGAATTTATCCGTATTTTTTCCGATATCATGCAAAAGTCCTGCCAGATACAAAGTATGATACAGCTTTACTGCCGCCGCATTTTCGGCTGCATAGAAAGCTGTATTTTCACAATGCTGTCTGACACTTTGCTCATTATGGTTTTTATCAATATGCGCCGCTGTCATAAATTTCACCTGCTTTTCTGTTCTACTATAAAATAAAAAATGTTTCACAATCACTTTTAAAAAAATAAAGCGATACCATTCACAAAAAATATGGTAATTCTATTCTTTTCAACATATTACCATAATTTTCTTATTATGTCAACAAAAATTTTCATCAAAATCTTTAAATATTCAATAAATTGTACATATCAAATATCCCATATCAAATTTGTTTAAATTCACCATTGACAGATAAGAACAACTAAGGCTTCGCCTACCGTTAAAGTAAGCGAAGCCGCATTTTTATTGGTTTACATTAAATTCCATTTCACCTATGGTAACAGACACAATATCATCCGTATCAATGAGAAGCTGCTTGTTGTCATTGTCTTTGCTGTAATAGACAAGTTCCCAGTCAAATTGGCAGCTTTCGTCCGAGCCGGAACCGCCGCCGATGTGATTATAACATTTCACCTTTGAGCCGTCCTTCATGGTAAGGTAAATGGGTAAGTTTTCAATTTGTTCCATCAGCTTTCCCGGATCCTTGATCTGCTCTCTCCTGCCCTCCGCCTTGATTCCGATACCAAACGCACCTGCTGTAATTTCTGTGATGGTGCATTTTTCTGTCTGACAGGTAATCGTATTGTTACCGGAAATATAAAAGGTTTTGTAATTGGCTTTGTAATTCAGTCTGACATGAACATTCAGCTCAAAATCATACAATGTTTTGTCAGCGATCACAAGATATTGTTTTTCTGTGATGTAATCATAATAATCTGTCAATACCTGTCCGTCTTTCAGTTTTGAGATGTACTTTCTGAATTCCTTCTCTTCTGTGAAATCAACATTTTCCGGAATTTCACAGATGGTTTCATTGATCTCGTAAACAAACAGTCTCGGACCGATATTAATGTCAAGCTTCTTGCCCTGCGGGTTGTCATTGCTTGATATTCCGCACATGATTTTTACCGTTCTGTTATCATCCAGAACCGGATCTGTTGAAACACTGCCTGCGAAAACACTGCCTGTAGCAGCATGGCGGCCAAACAGACCTGCTAACCCCGGTGATTCAAGATCAACATTGACCCGTTCCGAAGCCATACGCTGCTGCTCCGTCATTTCTCCCTCTCCGTCATAACCGTCTATATAATCATAGACGCTTGATATCTTGCCGTTTTTGTTGATATCATCATCGTCAAAATATCTGATAAAGACTTTCTTTTCGCCGCTTACAAAGCTGCTGCCGTCTGCTTTTTTGATGGCTATTGCAGCCACGGCATTGGCATTGTCACCCGAAACACCAAGAAACTCTGCCCTGAAGTCACTGTTAACATCAATGGAAACCTCTCCGCCCGGATACAGTCCCTCCGAGGATTCGCCTGCAAAATACTCACCAAAAACAGCATCAAACGAGCCGCTTGCCCCTGCTGTTGCCGTGCCGAGAACTGCCGCCGCAAGTACAGCCGCAATAAGCGTGAATACCACTCTTTTCTTCCTGTGCTTTTTTGGCTTTTGGGAAATCCCTGCCTTTTCAAAAGCCATTTTTCGTATTTCCCTGCTGTCAATATCGTTTGGCTTTACAACATCATCAGGTATTGTATCATCAATATTATCAACAATATGATCCATGATATTATCCTCTCTCGAAATATCCCATTTCATATTAAAATCCCCTTTCTGTCAGTGCCGCTTTCAATTTCTGACGTGAACGTGCCAGCTTTGTTTTGATCGTTTCGACCTTGATTCCGAGTACCTCGGCGATTTCCGCTGTAGTCTGATAGTAGTAATAATAACGCAGCAAAATTTCCCTGTCGGGTTCTTTCAGTCGGTCAATTTCCTCTCTCAGACTCTTACAAAGCTCCTTCTTCTCATAGCTTTCATCCAATTTTGTGCTGTCGGATTGTTCGATCTCATCGATACTGATGATTTCCGCCGTTTTTTCTTTTCTCAGCCTGTCTTTCGTTCGGCATTTTGCAATACAGCTGATATAGCCTTTGAGATTATTCTCTTTAAGGTTTTTTGAATTTTTCCAGACAGTCACAAACACATCTGTCACGATTTCCTCTATATCGGGTTTTGTCAGACGATCGCCTGCAATATTATAGGCGATTGTTGACACATATGCCGTGTACTCATCGATCAGCTGACCAAATGCGCTTTCATCGCCCTGTTTGAGCTGCCGGGCAAGCTTTTTGTCATTCATGACGTTTCTCCTCTCCAAGCAATCTAACAACATAAAATTTCCGGAATTTTCTTTTGTATTAACTGCTTTCACTTACATATACGTATCAATTATTGCTTCGGGCTCATTTTTTATTAAAAAAATTCCTGTGTACGCATGGTACAGATACAGGTGATTTTTATTTATTGATAATCCAATTAAATATTGCCAGCAATTTTCAAAAAAAGCCTTGAATTTAAGCGGAGTTTCTAAAAATCATCAAGCTTTTTCGGCAATATTATCAACAAGAAGTGAGACCTCAAGTCCCACTTCTGTTATTCAGTAATTGTAAAGATTGTAATATTCAAAGTCTGTGTAAAGTTGTAGCGTAATTGAGTCGGCGGCTCGCAGGAAAGTTGGTGTAAGTTAATTCTGGCACTTTATGGTGCGGCAAAAAAATAATGGGTTTCTATAAACTTGAGCACGAAATAGGGACCGGCGGCTCGCCGGAAAAAATTATTGAAAATAGAAGGAAACAGTTATATAATAAAAATAGAGAATTGACAGAGAGGTGATATGATTGGGGCAAAAAGATATGACAAGCAAAATGCTTGAATCAAACAATGATGTGTTTGCCGATATGCTTAATGGGTTTTTGTTCAGCGGAAATACAGTCGTAAATGAAAGTGAA
>CACYDD010000242.1 GCA_902773065.1 uncultured Ruminococcus sp.
TAAAGTGATGAATCACAGAATAAACGATCTGGAGGGAAAATAATATGAAAAATAAAGAATACTGGGAAAAATGGTGGATCGCAGCCCTTGTCAGGGCAGGCAGAACTTTTGCACAGGCAGCGGTTGCCGCTATTGGTGTGTCGGCAACACTGGGAGAGGTCAGCTGGCTGACCGTCGGGTCAACGGCGGCACTGTCGGCGGTGCTGTCATTGCTGACGAGCATTTCGGGGCTGCCCGAAACAGAGACAATCGGAAAGTGAGGGAATATTATGACAGACAGAGAAAAATACATCAATCAAGCCAAAACCTACATAAACCAAAATGGCGATTATGTCTGCAAAACCAAGCTCAAACTCGGTGCGGTCTATGACTGGTGCGCATTTGTGGCAACGCTTATTATGCAGGACTGCGGATTTATCGGCAAATATGTCAAATTAATTTGCGGCGGTGCAGGCGATATTCCACGCTACAGCGACGGCAAATACGGTACATGGTTTGCAAAAGGTACAAAAGCACCGCAGGCAGGAGATCTGATCTTTTTAAGATATGCCGACTACCCAAGCAGGGATAAGTACTTTTGTGACCACGTGGGCATTGTCGAGTCGGTCAGCGGCAACACTATTACCACCCTTGAGGGTAATGTTGACGGCTACGGCTCAAACTGGGCGGCAACGTCAAGCTTTAAACGCAAAACAAGGTATTTAACAGACAACAGCGTTTATGCGTTTTATCGCCCGAACTGGCAGGGCGAAAGCAAAACGACCACAACCAACACCGATACCGACACCACAAATATTGATGTGACCTATCAGGTGCATACCGTAGGCGGTTCATGGCTGCCGAATGTTAAAAATCTGGAAGATTATGCAGGATTCGAAAATCGCCCTATTGACGGTATCTATGTAAGTACAAGCAAAGGTCACATCCGCTATCGTGTCAAGCTCATCGGCAGCAAAAACTATCTTCCTTGGGTGACAGACAGAGAGGACTATGCCGGCATACTTGGCAGGCAGATAGACTGCGTTCAGATGGAGCTGTCAGGCGTTGACGGTTACACAGCAGAGTACCGTGTCAGCACAGCAAAAAGTACCGGCTATCTCGACTGGGTGCAGGGCTACAATAACGACAATGATGACGGCTATGCAGGTCTTGTCGGCATAGCGGTTGACAAATTACAAATCAGAATTCTCAGAAAATAAAAACAAAACCGCCGTGGGGCAGAATCGCTGCCACTGCGGTTTGTGATTTGTATTTTTTGCTATTTCATTGCTGCTACTATGGCTGTAATAGCAGTAACGAAAAGCGGAGGCACTTCGCTTTATTTTACTTCGCAATTTTCAATGGCATAATCAAGCAGGATATTGATTAAATCATTTCTGGAACGGTTTGTTTCTGCGGCTAAATTATCAAGCCTTGCCACTGTTTCATCTTTGATACGGATAGAGAAGGTTTTATATCCGTCCTCACCTTTCAGTGGCTTCTTTGTAATAATGAGTTTTTCTTTCATAAATATATCACCTCACTAATATTATTCCTTGACATATGTTGATAATATATATTATAATTTATAACATATATTATGTTTTTGAATAGGTTGGTGAGAGAATATGAAAACAGCAGTGATTGGTTCAAGAGGGCTTACAGTAGATAATTTGAGGAAATATCTTCCTCCTGAAACAACAGAAATTGTTTCAGGAGGAGCAGCAGGTATTGATACCTGTGCTGAAAATTATGCAGTAGAAAATGATTTAAAGCTGACGGTTTTTCTTCCCGAATATAAAAAATACGGCAGATCAGCACCGTTGAAAAGAAATATAGAAATCATCAATTATGCAGATATTGTCTTGGCATTTTGGGACGGTAAATCAAGAGGAACGAAGTTTGTGATTGATAACTGTCAAAAACTTGGGGTGGAAGTGAGGGTATTTACTGCAGATGATTTAAAATGATTTTTCATAATATTAGGATCACAATAAAAAAACCGGTCAGTAATTACAGCAATTACTGACCGGTTTTTAGTGAATTATGGGAGGCTAAATCACAAAATTAACAATCCATCGCAAGCAGGGTTTCAATCTCGCTTTCCGGCATTTCAAACATTTCAGACAGTTGCTTAATGGAATTGCCAAGTTTGCTGAGTTTTTTCAGTAATTTTGCTTGGCCTTTCTCCATGCCTTTCTCCATGCCTTCTGCTCTGCCTTTTTCTCTTTCGATTTTTTTGACTGCAATATCATATTGGTTGCGCTGATATTCTTCATCAAAAAGCTCTGACATCATAGTATATACCTCCTTTTTATGATCATCAAGAAATTCCGTGAGATAGCCTTTTTCTTCACAGAGCCTTATGGTTTCCTTGATACATTCAATCTTATTTTTGTGAATCTTACGCTGTTCGTCATAGACCTTGCAGAAGCCTATGTACTGACCGTAAATTGTATCTGTGCCGGGCTGTTTCAGGATTTTTACCTTGATATCGATTGGTCCTTCTCCGTCAAAGTAATCATCATTGAATGATATTTCATCGGGTACATCTTTATCCCCGGTGTAAATAATATACAGTTCAGGTTTTGGTAACGCGATTCTTTTATAGGTGTGCTCGCTTTGCTGTGTTTCATTTAAATAACGCCGATAAGTTTCCGCTATGTAAAACAGAATTCGCAGTGTCAGATTTTCTGTCCACTTACTTTGTGCTTCCAGCAAAATGATATATTTTGCTGTGTCACCACATTTTACGATAAAGCCAAGGTCATTAAGAATATCATTAATAAGAATCGTTGTCAGTGTTTTTAGTTGTATATCTTTCGTTGTTGTAGTTGTATCTTCGGGGTGAAGTTCTTTATACAATCTTAAAAGGTTGATTTCAATTCTGAATAGTTTGGTAAAAACACTGTCCTTGGTCTTGTATTTTACAGTTCGGCTTTCCTGCAAATCATCTCCCGTATTCATTGTAATCATCTCCTTGAATCTCTATCATTATTATAGCATAATCTTTTGTCTTTGAAAACTATTTTTAGAAAATAAGTCGGGCAAAATTCATAAAAAATGTTTGTTAAACTATTGACATTTGGAGATTTCTTGTATATAATGAATTATATTAGCTTAACAGTTGTTTAATGAAATAAAAAAGAACAAGAGATGAAATGGAATGAATATGCGTGAGGCTCAGGCCATGCAGACAAAGCTGAAACTGATGGAATCGGCGCAGGCTTTGTTTGCGGAAAAAGGATATAAAGGCACATCTGTCAGGGAGATCAATCGTTGGGTAGGCGTAACGGAGGGAATGCTTTATCACTATTTTCCGGGAGGAAAAAAAGAACTGTTCCGTGTGATCGTTCAGAAAAATCTGAATTGTATTGTGGAACAGTTTTCCGATAAGAAAGAAATTGCTTCCTATGTTTATATGCCGCTGGAAGAGGTGCTGGAATCGGTTTACCTGAGGTTTATTGGTATTATTGACGGTCATATCGATATTATCCGGATCCTGCTTCGCGAAAATGAAGTTAGGGATATCATTACCAAAGAGGATGTTCAGACTTTTATTGACGGAACAGAACCGTGGTTTAAGATGCTTCTGGAGAAAAAAAGCGAGCTTGGTGAAATCGGAAAATTTGATTTTGAAAGTGCCGCTATTGCCATGGATAAGCTTTTGGTAAATCATATCATGCTTCTTGCACTTGGGCTTGACAATGAAAAAATCGATAATGAAGCGGTGCGAAAAAGAGTATTCCGCTATTTTGTCGATA
>CACYDD010000243.1 GCA_902773065.1 uncultured Ruminococcus sp.
AGCACAGAATCGTTTTTGTGACATGAACGCACTGTTTCCGATACCTTCACCATTGCATCCAGACGCTCAAAGCAGTTATTGGTAACACCTGAATTGGTATTCTTATTCAGGCTGTTGTCATAATCACGTTCAAGCTCAATATCGACGTGAGCAATTACAGGGTTATACATCAAAGCATTAAAGATAAATGCTTCGGCATAACCAAGCGTGCAGTCGTCATCAAATCGGATATGATTTCTGACCAGAAATTCGTGGTTAAACATTACCGCCGTAAAATCCATCACGATCGAAGAACGAATCAAGCTGACCGCAATATCTGTTCCCTTGATTCCGTCAGGAATAATATAATTGGTATCTCCGTCATCTTCGGGTACTGCAAAGATAAAGTCAGCACCCTTTTCTTCTGCAACTTTGATATAGTCACTGATATAATCCTTATACAGTCGTGTAGGATACACAAAGGTAACATATTTTCCATTTGCTTTATTAATGCCTGTATTCAGTGCTGAACTTACCGTCCCTGAACCGCTTTGTATCACACAGCCATTCAGCCGACGTTCCTCCAGCATATTAAGGGCATCCAAAACTCCGCCATCTTTGGAATTGATATCGATGATAATAAATTCCATATTGATATCGGTATATTTTTCGGACAGCATTTTTATCACAAAGGCCGTTTTCGCCTTATTGTTTTTTGTCGGTATAATAACAGATAAATCTAAATTTGCCATACAAATTCAGCTCCATTTATTTCTTTTTATTATTATACCATATCAAAAGCATTTTTGCAGAGCCGTTTTAAGAGAATTTTTACAATTTTAATCATTTATTTTTGTTAACATCTTACAATCACTACCCGATTTTCTCCCGTATCAAGTCAGCTGTTTCCTGTGCAAGCTTTTGGATCAGCTCCAAGTCCAGACCTTCTATCATCACACGAACAAGCGGCTCTGTACCTGAAAGACGGACAAGAATTCTTCCGTCCTCTCCGAGTTCCTGTCTGACCTGCTCAATTTTATTCTTGATATCTTCGTTGCTGCTGAAACTCTGCTTTCCTGCATTTGTTACCTTTACATTTAAAAGAACCTGCGGATAATGTGTCATCAGGGTCGCAATGCTTGAAAGCTTTGCATTTCTTCTGTTAATGATACTCAGCAGCTGTGCCGCTGTAAGCTGTCCGTCACCTGTTGTGGCATATTCCAGAAAAATCACATGACCCGACTGCTCACCGCCGAAGTTATATCCCTCACGCAACATTGCCTCCAGAACATATCTGTCCCCCACATCGGTCGATATGAATGTAAGACCATTATCCTTACAAAAACGACCAAATCCCATATTTGACATTACCGTGCCCACTGCCGCATTCTGACTCAGCTTTTTCCGTGAAGCAAGGTCAAGTGCACAAATCGCCATAATATAATCACCGTCAATGATTTCTCCTTTTTCGTCAACAGCAAGACATCTGTCGGCATCCCCATCAAATGCCACACCGAGGTCAAGTTTATTCTCTATCACAAATTTCTGCAAGTTCTCCATATGGGTTGAGCCGCAGCGGTCATTAATATTGATTCCGTCAGGCTGATTGGAGAGCATATGACATTCTGCACCAAGCCTTGTAAATAATTCTTCCGCTGTAGCACTGGAAGAACCGTTGGAACAGTCAATTCCGATTCTCATTCCGTCAAGTCTGTAAGGCACCGTTTCTATAATATGTGCAATGTAATCTTCCACTGCTGTTTCAGCATATTTTACACTTCCCAGACCACTTCCGGCAGGCTGCGGATATGGTTTTGCATTGTCAAGTACGATAGATTCAATTTCCTCTTCCAGTGCATCGGGAAGCTTATAGCCTGTATTTGAGAAAATCTTGATCCCGTTGAATTCAAAGGGATTGTGAGAAGCAGAAATCATAAATCCTGCATCTGCATGATATTTTTTGATAAGATAAGCCACTGTCGGTGTTGGTACTGCACCAAGAAGTACAACATCTGCACCGACAGAACATAAGCCTGCAATGAGTGCCCCCTCCAGCATATCCGATGAAAGTCTTGTATCCTTTCCAATCAGGATTTTCGGATGTTTTTCTGCTGTATTTTCTGTCAGCACCATCGCTGCTGCTCTTCCGATATTCATGGCAAGCTCAATGGTAAGTTCTGTATTGGCAACACCGCGTGCGCCGTCTGTTCCGAATAGTCTGCCCATAATAAGTATTCTCCTCTATGATCAATTATCTCTTATTTTCAAGTTTATGCCGAAAAACAAAAAAATAGTAAAGTCTGCAAATTATTTTTCGGCTTGGTGTCTGATACTGCACAAAAATGCAGTGCCTGAAGCATTATCTGCCGAATATGCAGGTTCGGCAAAATAAGCATGATACTTTTCTGTTAAATTCTTTTTAATGATCTGATTTGACATAACGCCTCCTGCAAAAACGACAGGAAGACTACCGTATGTTTCCCAAAGAACACCGCACATCTTATCAATCGTTTTTTCTGCATATTTCAGGCATAATGCGGCTGTATATTCTTTTGTTCTGCCACTTTCATATGCTTTGCGGCAGATATTTTCAACTCCTGAAAGGCAGCAGTCTGCGCCTTTCAGGGTCGGTTTTACATTCAATTTTTCTGTATTTGTTACAGAGAGTTCCTCAAGCTCTTTTCCGCATGGAAAATCAAATCCGAGCATAACACCCACTCTGTCAATCAGCTGACCGGCATTGAGGTCCAAGGTTTTTGCAGCAATTTCTGTATGAAAGATATGCTCCTCATCAGGTTCAACAATCACCGCTTCTGTTGTGCCGCCCGAAACATGAAATGCTAAAAAACATTTGTTGATCAGTTCAGTCATCTTTGAAGAATAAAGTGCTGCCGCAATATGACCGCTCTGGTGCGAAAAAGTATAAAGCGGTATACGATTGATTTTTGATATCATTTCTGCTGTGCTGAGTCCAACGCTGAAACAGGGCATATACGAGCCTTCGATATCTCTCGGGCGTGATGACACTCCGACAGCAGCTATATCACTTTCAAATCCATCAAACAGTTCTGCTATTACCTGCGGCAACTGTCTGACATGATGAAATACCGCATCGCTCTGACGCAGACCGCATTCTCCGTTTTTGACAGGAAGAAGTTTTTTGTGCATCAGCATTTCGCCGCTTTCACTATCGTATATGGAAGCTGATGTTGTATAATTGCTGGTATCGATTCCTAAATAGTATGGCATTATTTCTCACCGCTGTTTTCAAGTTGTTTAGATACCGAGCCGAGTACACCGTTGACGAAAGAACCATCCGCAGGTGTAGCGAATTCTTTTGCAAGTTCGACTGCTTCGTTGATTGAAACACTTACAGGAATATCGTCTTCATAAAGCATTTCGTAAACAGCCATACGCATAATGGTCAATGACACCTTGGAAATTCTGTTTTTACGCCATCCTTTGAGATTTGCTTCAATGAGCTTATCGATTTCTTCAATATGAATTTCTACTCTACTGATCAGTTTTTTTGTAAACTTGTCAACCTCTAAATCTCTGGCATCTTTAGCATCCTGAATAATATCTTCCATTGCTTCCTTTTGAAAAATCTGCTCAAAAAGAAGGAAAAATGCCTGTTTTCTTGCTTCTCGTTTTTGTTTTATCCACTTTTCTCTGCTGTTAGAATGATCGCTCATCGCAATTTTCCTTTCAGGTTTAGTTTAACCGTTATACTTTACTTTATGGAATACTTTTTTGCCTTTTTTGATAACGATATATCCGTTATCTTCAAAACTCTCAACAGTTATTTCAGCCTTGACATCATTTACTTTTTTGTCGTTGACCGCAATACCGTTCTGCTGGATCAGTCTGCGTGCCTCTGCCTTTGACGGAACAAGCTTGACAAGGAAGAGAAGGTCGATCAGCCCGATTTTACCATCCGTCAGATCAGCAGAAGAAATCTCTGTGGAAGGCATATTATCAGTATCCGATTTTGCACTGAAAATCGCTCTTGCGGCTTCAAGTGCTTTATTGGCTTCTTCGTCACCGTGTACCAGTTTTGTCAGCTCAAAAGCAAGTACTTCTTTCGCCTTGTTCAGTTCGCTGCCTTCATATTTTTCCATTGCTTCTATTTCTTCAATGGGTACGAATGTCAGCATTTTCAGGCATTTTATTACATCACTGTCCGCAACATTTCTCCAGTACTGGAAGAAATCATAAGGACTTGTTTTTTCCGGGTCAAGCCATACAGCACCCTTTTCAGTTTTACCCATCTTCTTTCCTTCAGAGTTAAGAAGAAGATTGATCGTCATAGCGTGTGAATCCTTACCAAGCTTACGGCGTATCAGCTCCGTTCCGCCAAGCATATTGCTCCACTGGTCATCACCGCCGAACTGTAAATTACAGCCGTATCTTTGGAACAATGAGTAGAAGTCATAGCTCTGCATGATCATGTAATTGAATTCAAGGAAGCTGAGTCCTCTTTCCATACGTTGTTTATAACATTCTGCTGTCAGCATACGGTTGACACTGAAACAAGCACCGACTTCTCTCAAAAGCTCAACATAATTTAAATCTAAAAGCCAGTCGGCATTATTGACAAGCAGTGCCTTATCATCCGAAAAATCAATAAAACGGCTCATCTGCTTTTTAAAGCAGTCGCAGTTATGCTGAATATCTTCCTTGGTCAGCATTTTTCTCATATCGGTTTTGCCTGAAGGGTCACCGATCATACCCGTACCGCCGCCCAGCAATGCAATCGGCTTATTGCCTGCCATCTGCAGTCGCTTCATCAGGCATAGCGCCATAAAATGTCCGACATGAAGTGAATCAGCTGTCGGATCAAAACCAATATAAAAACGTGCGCCACCATTGTTAATGAGATCCCGAATCTGGTCTTCATCTGTAACCTGGGCGATAAGACCGCGGGCTTTTAATTCCTCGAAAATTTTCAACTTTCTGTCTCCAGTGTACTGA
>CACYDD010000244.1 GCA_902773065.1 uncultured Ruminococcus sp.
AATCTTCTTGCCGTTCTTGTCGGTCAGACCTGTGTACTGACCGACTGTTTCAGCTTTAACCATCCATGAGTTGTGATACTCAGGAACATAAATGAACGTGTCGCAATTTGGTGTGAATATAAAGGTTGCTTTCCCACTTTCTCGTTCTCTTTTGTTTATGTCGGATTTATAAAAATACCCGTATAGCCACCCATTATGCTCTTGTAAGTCTTTCCCTCTGAAAATTATTTCACGCATTTTCTCTTTCCTCCCACTTGTCACATACAAAGTCACTGTTTGTGAAATCAGCCCGGTACTCGCTGTCGCCGCCCCCACAAGCACCACTGAAATCCTCATGCCAACGACAAGTACTGCACTGCTTTTCACTGTCAATGCTGTTCAAGTCATCGTCAACATACAATCCGGAACTCTGTCTGATAAAATTATTCAGCACATTCCATCCGACAGTTTTTCCCGTACCATAGGGCATAGTAATTTTTGTATTGTCCATGTATTTACCTCCGCTTTATAATTATTGCTCTGAACTCTGCACTCTTAGCTCTGAGCTTAATTTCTGCCGTCAAAAATTCGTACAAGCTTTTTGCAAACCGGACAGCCATGCTTTTCCGCTTCGGTAAGGAGAGGACTGCACCGGTTTTGTATCCGGGTGTGCCGGTCAAAGATCTCTCCCCACTGATAGTATTTTTCAAGCCTTTGCCTGAGAGCCTTTTGTTTTCTGATGAGATCATCACGGCTGATGATCTGCTGTTCATATTTTTCAACAAAAAGCGAGAGCAATTCAAGATAGAACTGTTCGCCCAGATCACAGTCGTCAGAATATTCATTTCCGGCTTTTGCCCTGTCCGTCAGCTCCTTTATCCTGTCCTCGTATTTTTTTATGTTCACAGCATCACAACACCTCTTTTTGTTAGTTTGCAGTTGTAAAGATTCTTCGTCGCTTTGTTTTTGAAAAAATAAAGTCCATCATTACCGTCAAATCAAAAAGTGCCACCACTCATAAAAACAGGATTGCTCCTCAGAATGACAGACGGGGCAAGCTTGAAAACAATGAAAGAACATAAAAGTCTGGTACGGCATCATTGTACATTGCACATTGAACATTGTACATTATTCCTCTGCCACCTCAATTTTAACCGTAACTTTAGGTATACCATCCTTCGCCCAGACCTTCCGCACCTCACTGTGTACAATCTGAGAATCGTCCTTGTATGCGATCCCATTCAGCGCATCACATACAGCCTTTTCGATGTTGTCGTTGTCCGGCTTCATTGTCGGCGCTTCTTTTTTACTGCTGACAGCCTTTTTGAACTGAGCAACGATAAGAATTTTAATAGGTGCTGTTTCACTCAGCAGATAACCGCCGGAAGATATGTAAGCTTGTCGGACAAGCCGCTCATAATCCGCTGTAGAAGCCGGAGTAAAAATTCTCTTGTGCCTGCCGTCAAATCGTGGTCTTGCCTTGCCTCTTGGTTTGCCGATAACCTGAAAAATCATTGTGTCACCTCAAATATACGCTGTGCTTTTCAGCCTGTAATTTCTGCCCTTTTGATATTCAACAGGCAGAACATAACCCCTGCACATTTCAATAATTCTGCTTGCTACAGCTTCATCGATATCTATAAGCTCACCGGGAAGCTTTTCTGTGCTGATTATGGTTATCAGATCACTGCCTATGTAACGATGATTTATTATTTCAAATGCAAGATTGATATCCGCCGCTGTAGGTGTTTTTCCTGTCTCAGTCTTGAACAAGTCATCAATGTAGAGTACAGGAACGGTCTTGTATTTTTCGACTTCACAAGAGTAGCTTTCGGTGTTGGCGATCCCTTTAAGCCTTGCGCTGTCACCCTTCCACTGCATATAAAGAGTTTCCTTTCCCTGTTCTACAAGGAACTCCCTGACTATTGCCGTACAGATGTGACTTTTTCCGCATCCTACCTGACCGCCAATGAAAAAGCCGCGCTTGTTTTCATCTTTTACAAAGTTCAAAGCTTTTTCCTTGACTTTCAGCTGAAAAAATTCACTGCATTCAAACTTGTCAAAAGTATATCTGTCAAGCAGGTCTTTCAGTCCGCTTGTATGTATTCTGCTGAGGCTTTTCCTCTTTTCCCAGCATTTACAGCGGTTAAAAACTGTTTCACCGCTTTCCGTTTCAGAATAGATCACACCTTTGTTTCTGCATTCACGGCAGTCATATCCTGTCAGATTTCCTTCAAGCTCATTCATGATCTCCGCTTCTGTTTTCCGCCTATAAGTACCGGATACCCTTGAGTTCGTCCGTGTGTGTATCAGTTCTTTCAGATTTTGCATTATTTCCACCTCTGTTGTCATATTTTCCGTCAAGTATCTTTGCAAAATTGCGGTCTGCCATTATCCAGTCAAAGTCAGCGCTCCAGTTCCTGTCATTTTTTCCTCTGAGGAAATCGCTGCTTTCAGCCTTTTCAAATACTTCCCTGATGATATCAGCTCCATGTACCCTGAGCCGTGCCTGTATTGCTTTTTTTCTTGCATCCGATATGCTTCGTACTTTCGGATAGGATACGCATATACTGTGAAAGATATCAATTATGCTTTGCGCAGTACTGCTTCCTCTTCTTTCTGCGTCAGCAGAAACGGACTGCATCCCGGTTTTTGCCGGAAGAGTATTCTTTTCTTTGCTTTTCTTTACTTTACTTTCCTTTACTTTACTTTGTGTATTTCCTGAATAATTAATCGGGTTTCCGATATCAATAACGGAGTTTTCAGTATCAGAAACTGATTTCAAGACAATTTTTTCCCTGATCATATCCGGAACATCAAGAGGATCATCAAAATCAAGCAAACAATACTCCTTGATCAAACGAATCTGATTGCGGGTACATACCATACGGATATATCGTCTTTGTATCTCCTTGGAAGTTATCACGCTGAACGAATCAAATACCCTTTTATCAAAAAAAGAACGTCTGACACACCCTTTTATAAACTCCGCTACAAAGTTTGGAGAACCGCCGCAGACCGCACCATCCGACACGATTCCGCACCAGTCCATATCGAAATTCTCATAATATCCGTGGTTCGTATACAATTCGCACATGATGTAATTCAGTATGTACATACCGTTTGAACCAAATTCAGACCTCAGTAGTCTTATTTTTTTGTTTGAGTAAAAATTGCCGTCTTCTGTCCAGTAATCAACACCTTCTTTTAGCGGTCTTGCCATATAACCACTTCCTTATTCAATTCATAATTCATAATTCGTAATGC
>CACYDD010000245.1 GCA_902773065.1 uncultured Ruminococcus sp.
GATCTGTTGTATTCAGTCATCATTCTGAGCTTGTGGTAACAGCTTCATGCGATGATAATGCTGAGGTTTTTTTGACCATTGACGGTGCAAGAACCGTGATCATAAAAAAAACCGATACAGTCTCTGTCACATCATCAGAGCTTCAGGCGGAATTTATTATTTTGAAAGATAAATCTTTTTACAGAGTATTGAACGAAAAATTTGCAGAAAAAGGGTGACATAAAATGAAAACACTCAGACAGTCCAGAATTCTTGAGCTGATCCGGAACAACAGCATAGAAACACAATCTGAACTGATCGAATTGCTCAGGAAGGATGGCTTTCATGTTACTCAGGCTACCATATCCAGGGATATTAAAGAAATGCGTCTGATTAAAATTCTTGACAATGACGGAACTTATCGGTATGCTTCGGAAAAAATATCGGAATCAGAGGATGAATCTCATTCCTATCTTCTTGCAACGGCAGTTGTCAGTATAGATTATGCTCATGCTTTGGTAGTCATTAAAACAAGGAGTGGAATGGCACAGGCAGTATGTGCCGCCCTTGATGCAACAAATCGTGCCGGAATACTTGGTTCGATTGCAGGAGACGATACAATTTTTATTGCGGCGGTCAATGATGCGGCGGCTTCCAATTTTGTTTCCGACCTGCGAAAGCTGATATCAAACAAAAATAATGCAACAAAGGAATAACAATCAGGAGTAGTACAAATGCTGAACAATCTTTATATTGAAAATATTGCCGTAATTGAAA
This sequence comes from uncultured Ruminococcus sp., assembly GCA_902773065.1. Taxonomy (GTDB): domain Bacteria; phylum Bacillota; class Clostridia; order Oscillospirales; family Acutalibacteraceae; genus UBA1213. Next base: position 757 of record CACYDD010000245.1, read on the forward strand.
AAACGAATATTAATTTTACAGAGGGACTAAATATTCTGACCGGTGAAACGGGTGCAGGTAAATCTATCGTGATCGACTCGATCAATGCGATTTTAGGTAACCGGACTTCCCGTGACCTGATCAGAAACGGTGCGGATTCGGCATTTGTCAGTGCCGAGTTTAACGATCTTTCATCAAGCGCACTGAATGCACTTGATGAATTCGGTTTTTCGCCCGAAGAGGACGGCTCTGTTCTTGTTCAGCGTGAGCTTACATTGTCTGGCAAGGGCAAATGCCGCATTAATGGCAGACCAACAACAGTAAGTGTTCTGAGAGGACTTGGTGAATATCTGATCGATATTCACGGTCAGCATGCAAGCTATGAGTTGATGTCATCCGAATTGCATATCACTTATCTTGATAAGCTCGGCAATCTTGAAAATGATATCGAAACTTATCGCAAGGCCTATAAAGAATATTCACGACTTCGTTCAGAGCTGAATAAAGCAAGCGTTGACGAAAGCGTAAGAAACCGCAAAACTGATTTGCTGCGTTATCAGGTTGAGGAACTGGAACAGGCAGATTTCTATGTCGGAGAATATGAAGAACTTACTGAAAGAAAACAGATCATAGAAAACAAAGAAAAAATTGCCTCTGCGCTGAATGCAGCCCATGAATATCTTAACGGCGGCGATGAAACGGACGGAGCAGTACAGCAGTTGGAATTTGCTTGCGATACATTATACGGCATTGCAGATTGTATGCCCGAAACGGATGCAGTAGCAAAACGCCTCCAAAATGCTGTGTATGAGCTTGAGGACTGCCGTGACGAATTGTTGTCTATGTTTGATATTACCGATGCGGAAACGGAAAGTCTTGAAGAAATTGAGGACAGGCTGGATCTGATTTATACTCTCGGAAAGAAATATGGTCCCACAATCGAAGAGATGCTTGACTTTCTTGATAAAGCACAGCAGGAACTGGAGTATCTTGAAAAATATGATGAAAACAGGGAAGAACTGATCAATGCATGTGCCAAGGCAAAGAAAAAGGCGGAAGAACTGGCAAAGCAGCTTTCTGAAAAGCGTAAAAAAATATCCGAAGATTTCACCACAGCAGTAAAACAGGAAATGACCTATCTTGATATGCCGAATGTAGAACTGGTGATTCGTCAGGAAAAATGCGAATTAAATCAAAATGGCTGTGATGATATTGAAATCCTGATTTCCACTAACCCCGGAGAAACACCCAAGCCGGTTGCAAAAATTGCTTCGGGCGGTGAGCTTTCCAGAATGATGCTTGCTATTAAAAATGTACTGGCGGATAAGGATAATATTGATACGCTTATTTTTGACGAAGTCGATACGGGAATCAGCGGTAGTGCGGCACAGAAAGTCGGATTCAAGCTGAAAGAGGTTTCACGCACACGGCAGGTACTTTGTGTCACACATTTAGCACAAATTGCTGCTCTGGCAGACAGCCATTATAAAATTAAAAAGAGCGTTTCGGACGGCAAAACATATACAGAGGTCACTCCGCTGTCACATGAGGGCAGGAGAGACGAGCTTGCACGAATTATCGGCGGTGTTGAGATCACACAGGCTACTCTTGATTATGCCGAAGAAATGCTTAGCAAAAATAATTAACAAATGTAAAGGAGAATTCAAAATGGATTGTTTATTTTGCAGTATCATCAAGGGAGAAATCCCTTCCACAAAGGTTTATGAGGACGAACAGGTTTATGCTTTTAAGGATATCAATCCAATGGCACCTGTCCATGTTCTGATCATTCCGAAAACACACCTTTCTTCAATCAATGATGTAACAGAGGAAAATAGTGCTGTGATCGCACATATTTATGCAGTAGCAGCAAAACTTGCCAAAGCGCTTGGTATCAGTGAAAGCGGATACAGAGTTGTTTCCAACTGCGGTGCCGATGCAGGACAAACAGTATTTCATCTGCATTTCCATCTTCTCGGCGGCAAAAAGCTGAATGTGGAAATGGGCTGATTCTTTTTTCGGAGGAAATTGATTTATGGAGCGTCCGATTGCAGTAATAGGGTTTTCATATTTAGCTGCTTTAACGGTCGCTTTTACTTTCAGTGGGCTGAACCTGCCACTGTCTGCTGCCATTCTGACCGTTGCAGGTATGATATCACTGCTGATCAAAAAACTCAGAAAAGATACGATCATTCCTGTTGTACTTCTGACTTCCGCTGTTGCTTTGATCATGCTTTATGGTTTCAATATAGCTTATGTAAACCCGACAGATTGTCTTGAAGGGAACAAAATAACGGTAACAGGTCAGATTTGTGATTTGCCTTATGAACAAAACAACAGAGTCTATTATAAAATCGAAACATCGGAAATTCTATTTCCGAATGCACCGCAGCATACTACCATTCTGGTATCGTCTAAAAAAGCTTTGCGGGCAGAATTATATGATACTATAACCGCCGAAGTGAAAATTTACACCAACAACAATACAACAAACAAGAACTATAATATTTCAAGAAATACCTTTCTGAAAGGCAGTCTGGATATCTATTCGGATATCGGTATTGTTCACAATGACAATAAGCCGCTTTATTATTATGCACTAAGTATCAGACAATATATGCTGGAAACAATCAATCGTCAGCTTCCGAAATCGGAGGCAGGTTTTGTTTCTGCGATTATTTTAGGTGATAAAAGCAGTATTTCCTATGAAGATAAGGAAATGTTCCGGGCTTCGGGTATTTCACATATTATTGCTGTTTCTGGATTTCATTTAACCGTAATTACTCAGATTTTTATGTTTGCATTATATTATCTGACAGGCGGACGGAAACGAATTGCTTCTTTGTTGTGTGCAGCATTTGTATTTTTGTTTATGGCAGTAGTCGGTTTTTCACCTTCTGTTGTCAGGGCAGGTATAATGCAGATGATTTATCTTCTGGGGGAAAGTATATTCCTAAAATCTGATCCATTCAATTCACTTGGTCTGGCGGCATTGATATTATGTTTTCGCAATCCCTATTCCGCAGCAGATGTCGGATTTCTTCTGTCTTTTGCTGCAACATTTGGTATTCTTCTCTGGTCGAATAAACTATCAGAAAAAATATTCCGCTATCTGTATAGAAGAGTTCGCAGACTGCGAAAATTTCACTTTGTCAGAAAACATGGTATTGTGTGGAGTTTATATCCATCTATAAAATCCGTTTCTTCATTGACAGCTGTTTCCATATCTGCTCTTGTATTGACAACCCCGATCACGCTGATCTATTTTAAAACTTTTACACCATATGCTTTGCTGACCAATATTCTTGTCGGGTTGGCAGTATCAGCACTGATTTTCACTGCTTTTATTATGGTGCTGCTCAGAATGAGTATGATTTTTCAGTTTATGGAACTGCCGTTTATACTAATGACAGGATTATTGTTAAAATATGTTGTGGGTGTGGCTGACTTTATTTCAGGTCTTCCTTTTGCCAAGATTGTCGCTGCGGAGGAATATATACCGATTTGTATCATTCTTTCGTTGATAGCGATTGTTTCAGCATATTTTATTTCGCATAAAGAAAAAGGTAAAACTGTAAAAATCAGTATTGCAGCTGTTATTTTCATTTTTTTGCTTGGCTCTGCCTGCGATATACTTATTAAACAGAACAGCATGAAAATTTCAGTTCTTGATGTCGGGGAAGGTTCCACCGTGATATTAACATATCAGAATGAAACAGCTGTTATTTCCTGCGGCGGCGACTATGACAAGATTTCATCGGTCACTTCCTATATTACGAATACCTCAGCCGAAGATATTTCTTATCTTTTGATACTTGATGAAAAATCCGAAAGCTCAGCGTATGCACAGAGTATTTTGAAAAATTTTGATATCGGAACAGTTCATGTATATGATGAAGAAAAACATTATGAGGGCATACATACTTTAGTCAAAAATAATGAAAAAAGCATTCTTAGCACATCAACAGACAAGGAAATTGATACCATTCATTGGAATGATATTGATTTACAAATTGATAAAACCGAAAAATGCGGTGCAGTAAAATTTAGTTTTAAAGAAATCAGCTTTTTGCTTTGTGAAAATGGTACAGACTGCATGGAATTGCCCGGTGATTGGCGTAATTGTGATTATCTTATCTATAACGGCACACTTCTTCATCCCGAAAAAATTAAAACAGACAATATCATTATATCCCATTCAGAAAGTTATATTGATACAGATCTGAATAATATGGATCAAAGTGATGCAACTGTCGTATCTACGGCAGGTTCAGGAGATATCGGAATACGAATTTTTGAAGACGGTCGTCTCAGACTCAGGAGGGAAACAAATTGGCAAAGTTAAACGAACAGGATTTCCGTAAGGAACTGTCATCGGGAAAGCTGAATACATTTTATCTGATATTTGGAGATGAAAAATATCTTGTCAAAAAATATACGGAATCCTTGGTAAAAAAAGCAGTTGGTAAAGATCCTTCCGAGTTTGATTATTTTCACCTGAATTCGGATACGCCGTTAGAAGAAATATTTGATGCGGCAGAGCAGATACCAATGTTTTCAGAAAGAAAATGTGTTTGTGTCAGTGATTACGATATCAATGCAATAAGCGAAAGCGATTATAAACAACTGGAAAAATTCTGCGGAGATATTTCACCGTCTACCGTGCTGATTTTTTCCATGCCAACTTTGAATACCGAAGCGAAGAAAAAAAGCGGTGATAGTAAAAAAACATCAAAATTCAAGAAATTTTCTACTTTTGCGGAAAAACACGGCAGTGTTCTGGAACTGAAAAAGCTTGGCGAAATTGCATTGGAACGACAGTTGGTTGCCTGGGCGGAGAAAAACGGTTCAAAACTGACACAGATCAATGCTTCAAAAATTATTGCGATGGTCGGTACAGATATGACTGCCCTGAAAAATGAAATTGATAAACTTTCTGCCTATGCTTACAATGAAGAAATAACCTATGAAGTGATAAAGAAGCTTTGTATTAAAAATAACGAGGCAAAAATCTATGCGATCTCTGATCTCATATCCAGAAATGATTTTAACGGAACATACAGACGGCTTCATATGCTTTTTGAACAAAATGAGCGTCCCGAAATCATCTTATCTGTCCTTAGTTCAGCTTTTATTGATATGTACAGAGTAAAGGCGGCAATCGAAAGCGGTAAGACGATAGCAGATGTTTCTTCTGATTTTAAATACGGCAGGAGAGATTTTGTTCTGAAAAATGCAAGAAATAACGCTTCAAAATATTCGGCAGAAACTTTGAAAAATATTCTTGACATCATTTTACAGGCGGATATCAAGCTGAAAAGTACGAGAACAGACCCGCAGATCATTCTTGAAACGCTTGTTGCGAAATTGCTTCTTGCTGTCAGAGAGGGAAATAAATTATGATAAAGGTGAAGGAAGCGATTATTGTCGAGGGAAAATATGACAAAATTAAGCTTTCAAATTTTATTGATGGTCTGATTATCACGACTGACGGATTTGGTGTATTCAAAAATAAAGAAAAACAGGTGCTGATACGTCACCTTGCTGAGAAAAGAGGAATATTAATTCTGACGGACAGTGACGGAGCAGGTTTTGTAATCAGAAATTTTCTCAAGGGCACTGTTCCAAAAAATAAAATAAAACACGCTTATATTCCCGATATTTTCGGCAAAGAAAAACGCAAAGTAAAGCCTTCAAAGGAAGGAAAACTCGGGGTAGAGGGGATATCGGAAGAGGTTTTGTGCCGTGCAATCGCTGCTTCAGGTGCAGAATGTAGTTTATATGAGGGTTATGTGAAATCTGAAAAAGAAATCACAAAAGCTGATATGTTTGAATACGGTCTGACCGGCGGACAAAATTCATCAGACAATCGCGATAAGCTGAAAACTTATCTGAATCTGCCGTCAAATATGACATCGAATTCGATGCTTGATACACTGAATTGTATTATGACCAAAGATGAATTTATAGATATTTGTGATCGACTGTTTTATTGTGAGGAAAAGGAGGAAGAAAATGCTTGAAGTAACCTTGCTCGGAACAGGCGGCATGCTGCCTTTGAAAAACAGATGGCTGACTTCCTGTTTGCTAAGCTGTCAAGGACATTCTATTCTTGTAGACTGCGGAGAAGGAACGCAAATTGCTTTAAAAAATACAAATTGCAAAATGAAACCTATCGATTTAATATGTATTACCCATTTTCATGCTGACCATATTTCTGGACTTCCGGGATTTTTGTTATCAATGGGAAATGAGGGTAGGGAAGAACCTGTCACCATTGCAGGACCGAAAGGAATTGAATCGATTGTCAAAAGTATTTGTGTGATTGCACCAAATTTGCCTTTTGAACTGAAATTTGAGGAGCTTTCAGATCATACAAAGCTGAAAAGTCATCAACTGGAAGTGACATCATTCAGAGTAGAGCATAGTGTTGAATGTTTAGGATATACATTTGACCTGCGGAGAAAAGGACGCTTTAATGCAGAGAAGGCAAAAGCACTGAACTTACCTGTATCAACATGGTCAGTACTTCAACGGGAGGGATGTATCTGTTATGGTAATCAACTTTACACATATGAAGCGGTGTCAGACGGTATGCAGGATGGTGTAAAGGTGACATACTGTACAGATTCCCGACCTGTTAAAAATATTGTTAAATACGCTAGTAACTCTGATTTGTTTATATGTGAGGGATTATACTATGAACCTGATAAAATCAGAAGAGCAAAAAAAACAGGTCATATGCTTTACAGCGAAGCAACTGAACTCGCAAAACAATCGAATGTAAAGCAATTATGGCTTACACATTATAGTCCTGCCGTAACCGAACCGGAAGAAGGTCTGGATATCGCAAAAGCTGTGTTTGAACATACCGAATGTGGTTATGATGGAAAACACATTGATCTTTTGTTTAAAAATCAGTAAAATATATGCGGAGAAGCCGATTTTTTACTTCTCCGCATTGATTATTGTTTTTTAATGACAAAAATTGTTGTGCCCTGATTCATTCCAAGAATTTTTCGTTCAACTTTGGGATGTTTGTATCTGCGAACCATTTCTTTCAATGCTGTTCCTCCTCTGTAGCCATGAACAACTGTAAGTTCACCTACACTTTTCGGCAGTTTTTTCAATATTTCGTCTAATTTAGTTTTTGCTTCTGCAGAAGTCAGCCTATGCAAATCAATCTCCATAAAATAAGACATATATATCAC
>CACYDD010000246.1 GCA_902773065.1 uncultured Ruminococcus sp.
CCTTCACGGATGGGCATTGCGAAACCACCGCAGACAACGTCACCAAGTACATCGTAAAATACATAATCAAGGTCATCTGTATAAGCACCCAGACGCTCCAGAAGTCCGATTGATGTGATAATACCTCTTCCGGCACAGCCGACACCCGGTTCAGGACCGCCAGATTCCACGCATTTTGTACCCTTGAAGCCCTCTTTCAGGATTGCATCGAGGTCGATATCTTCGCCTTCCTCACGGAGGGTATCGAGAACAGTTCTCTGTGCAAGACCGCCAAGAAGAAGTCTTGTCGAGTCTGCCTTCGGGTCACAGCCTACTACCATTACTTTTTTGCCGCTTTCGGCAAGACCTGCCGTAAGATTCTGTGTTGTGGTGGATTTACCGATACCACCCTTACCGTATATTGCTATCTGTCTTAGTTCCTTTGCCATCTTATTTTGCTCCTCTTTTATATAATGTAATTTTCACACATCTTATTTCCACAATCACTAATCACCCATGTGAGAATGTGTCTTTTTGTCTGATACGTTTCAGATAGATCTGGTCACCGTAATCCTTTTCACCCGGAACGCCGATCGCATCCGCACGGCATCTCTGACAGTGACGGAAAACATCAATGTACTGTCCGGCTTTTTGCCTTACTCCGTCAATTTCCGCACAGGAAGGCGCACGACAGTCTCTGAGTTCATTCTGCGGAATCAGCGGAATGATATTGTAAATAGATGCTCCTGCTTCACTGACCGCCTTTGCGATCTCTTCAATATGCTCATCGTTGATTCCCGGGACAAGAACAGTGTTGACCTTGATCGTGATTCCTGCCGAGCTTACTTTTTTTATGCCCTCAAGCTGATTTTTAATCAGTATTTCTGCTGCTTCTACGCCTTTGTAGTGTACACCATGGTACAGAATACCGTTGTTCAGCTTTGCTTCAATTTCGGGGTCTACGGCATTAACTGTTACCGTCAGGGAATCAATGCCTGTTTCGATAATCTCATCTGCTTTTTCCGGAAGCAGCAGACCATTTGTACTCATACATTTGATGATATCGGGAAAGCTGTCACGGATCAGCCGGAATGTTTCCAGTGCATAATCCGAGGCAAGCGTATCGCCCGGTCCTGCAATTCCTGCTACCGTGATATCCGGACATAATTCCAGAGAGCGTTTTATCACATCAAGTGCTTCTGTCGGTTTTATCACCGTTGAAGCAACGCCCGGCCGCTTTTCATAATCGTTGATCCGCCTGTCGCAGAATTTACATTCTATATTACAGGTCGGGCTGATGGGAAGATGAATTCTTCCCGTTGTACCCTTTTTTCCGAGTGCATAACACGGATGCTTATTGGTAAGCTCCTCATAGCTGATCGCCATATCATACACCTCTTTCTTTTTGTAATTCCTCCAATACCGCACTGATACCAAACGGTGCTTCATATACCGCAAAACCTCTTGCATTGAGGTAATCTGCCGCTCCCGAACCAATCTTGCTGACGACAATAGCGGAACAGTCCGACAGTGTCTTCGCCGTTCCGTCAAAACCGCCGTCGGCATGATTACCGCCAAAACAGCACGGTGTCACATTTCTTCTTTCTATATATTCAAATTTTTTCTCGCCCTGCTCGAACACCACAAAGCTGTCTGCCTTGCCGAAATGGCGGTTGACAACAATTCCGTCCGAGCTTGCAAGTGCAACTCTGAATGCCATTTTATGATCTCCTTATGCTGCAAAAACTTTGTCAAGCACAAACTTGTCAAGCACAGCATCTATTTTGCCGTACACTTCAAACACACGGAAGCCTTTTCTGATGATATAGGCTGCCGCACCCTCTCCGATCCGGCTGACAAGGATCGCATCACAATCAGAGATCAGATTCAATGTCAGATCAAAGTTTGTCTGATTGTGTACTCTTTTCTGCTGACAGGCTGCAACTGCATCCCTTACTTCAACAAAGCTGTGTCCGTTTTCATTGACTTCATAGATCCTGAAAAATGCCGCTCTTCCGAAATGCTCATTGACATTCACTCCGTCAGTGCTTGCGATTGCTACCTTTGACATAATAGACTTATCTCCCTTCCCTACACAAACCGGATGCACAGACTCTGTGCTTATTTGTAAGTGTAAAGTACTGTATCGTAAATATCCTCGATCACTCTCAGACCGCCCGTATAGCCGATATAATTCGTTGTCAGAACCAGCCGGTACGGTGTGGGAAGTGATGCGGAAAGAAAATCATAGTTCTTTTCCTTGGCAAGTTCCTTATCCCAGCCGCTTCCGATAATCAGACCTCTGCCGCTGTGGTTTGTTTTTCTGATAATATCCTGTGCCTTGCCTGCATCAGGATCAAAATAAACAGGAATTTCCCTTTTGTCCGATGTTGATTTCAGATCAGCGGAAATCTGCTCAATATATTCCTTCGGTGTATTGTCTACAATAAACTGCTCCTTCGGAACGATACCTGTTTCATGCAGCAAAAACTTGGAAAGTCCGACAACATATCCTGCATCATGCAGTATATGCACATGGTTCGGGAGTCCATAGCGGAATTCGAGAAGGAAAGTTGCCAGATTATCAATTTCTTCATAATAAGCGTGTTCCTCACGCTCGATAAATTTCAGTGCCTTTTCCTCGTCAAGCGGGACACCCTGTTCCTTTGCAAAATCAATGACACCTTTCAGGAATCTTGTGGTTTCGTTTGCACCGATCGGCAGATATCGGAAATGATAATAGGGCTGACCATATTTCTTTTCAAGGTGCTTGGTGATTTTTTCACCGTACCACGGAGAAACAAGAATATTGAAGTTTGCCCTCGGTATTGTCTGCCACTCGGAAACACCGCCCGAAAACGGACCGAACAGAATATTGACTTCCAGTCCCAGACCTTCGAGAAGTCTTTTATATTCTACCAGATTTCCCTTCCAGAACGGATCCTGATACGGAATCGAAGCAAAAAGATTGACAAGCTTTTTCTCGCTTCTGACGGGGTTTTCTTCGATATATTTATCAACATACTGATCAATGATTGCATTAACCACATTGCTGTGAGAAACAAAATTATTGGACTTGAAGCCGGCAGTTTCAACATGAACAATCGGCTTGCCCTCGTCAAGGAATTCATCTGTCACACTTGCAACATCATCACCCACGATATCCGCTGTACAACCTGTTACGACTACCTGTAAATCGGTATCAAGTACTTTGTAGGTATTTTCAATAATGGAACGCAATCTGTTCGCACCGCCGAATACAACTTCTGTTTCGCTGAAATTCGTACATGGTGAGGTATTACCGCCTGCATAGCCTGTGGAACGCTCAAAAAATCCTGCGATCATTGTTCCGCAGCCGGGACCCGAATGAAGAATCGGCGTTGCTCTCGGAATGGCAACCACTGTTTGTAATGCACCTATGGCACAAGCATAACGCTCCTGTTCAATTAAACCTGACATTACTTTTTGCCTCCTTTCAGGAATGTATAAGGCTCTTGTTCAAGCCACCATTTTGTATAAGGATTAATAGCGTGTTTTTCCAGATTCTTGACAAACTCGTCATTTTCAAGCGTTGCAAGTATCTGTTCGCCGTAATTCACAAGCCCTTCATAGCCCATTCCGAAATGCTCGTCACCGATCAGAAGTGACGGAATTCCGAATTTTGCACCCCAGAGAGTCATTCCGCCGTGTCTTGCAAACAGAATATCGGGACGGGTTCTGTTCAGAACATTGACAAGCTCAAATTCCTGCTTGTTGCAGACGGTATAATTCTTGATATCGCCGTAATCATGAACTGTATGAGCAAGTGTATCCGCATCGGATGAATTGCTGTCATAGATCGGGTCATGATGGAAGATCGCTGCACCTGTTGCTGTCATGCCAAGCTCATGAAGAAGTGCCAGAAGTGAATGACCGTGGGAAGCACCTGCTGTTACATAGGCTGTTTTGCCTTTCAGCTTTTCACGCAGCTCTTCGATTTTCGGCAGATATTTTTCCTTCTGTTCTTTCAGGAATTCCTCTACTTCCTCTTCTTTATGAAGAAGCTGTCCGAGCTCTCTGAACCATCTGTCAGTCTGTGCAATACCATAAGGCGGAGAGTTTTTCAGCTCGGGTACACCGTAAACCTGGTCGAGTGATGAAGCAAGATAGGAACCGAGTGTTGCACAGGCCTGAACCGTACATACTGCTTCCGAAGAATGCTGAAGTGACTCCAGTGTGGAATACGGGGTCAGATAATTGGCTTCATAGCCGAAACGTCTGAACCATTCATTAAAAATATCGCTTCCCCAGAAGTTCACAACATTAATGACATTGCGTTTCTTTTCAGCAGGTTTGATCAGCTTTCTTGCGATTCCGTGATATCCTGCATCAAAGCCTGTTGTCCAGATCTTGGAGCGGAAGCCCTCACAGAAAATAGCAACGATCGGAATATTCAGTTCTTTTTCCAGTCGGTTGGTAACGCTTTCAACATCGTCACCGATAATACCAGCCGCACAGGTGGTAAGCACGAAAATGACATTCGGATTTGCTCTTTTATAGACCTCACGGATCGTATTTTCAAGCTTGACAGCACCGCCGTAAATCGTATCCTTCTCTTGAAGATTGGTGGAATAAACCTTTCTCTGGGTAGGATTGTTAACACCTCTCAGATCGGCATTAACTCTGTATGTGAAAGCGAATTCATGCAGACAGGTCGAACATCCAACAGGGCCGTGACTGATCACAGCCGCATCCTGGATCAGACAAGTCACACAGGCTGCCTGCGCTGTGGAACAGCCCAGACACTGACTGAACGAACGCTTTTTATCCTTTAATTTACCGCACTGAGAACAATCAACCAGTTCAGAAGCGTTTCCATGGAAACCTGTAATAGAACCGAGTCTGATCTCTCTGACCGATACCTCAGGCGTATTCAAATTAATCGTACTTGTAGCCATCAATAATTGCCCCTTATTATAAAATATTTTTTGACATCCGCTTTATGTACACATTCGGTCAACACTCAGCACGATATCCATGATTTTCAATTCAGGCGTTATCATTATCTCTTTCCCTTTCCACAAGGCAATTTCTAAAAACTTCCTTTGCGGTTTTTAGAGAACCTCATAAAATATTTCTATCGATTTAACGATTTTTATTCTAACACTAACTCCTCCATTAGTCTAATCCTAAAAAAATATTAAAATCTATAAAAAAAACTTATAATATGCAAAGATGACAAAATATCCTTCTTATCGTCAAATTGCCGTTGTTATAATGCCTATAAAACTTATAGGTTTGATACGTTAAACCTAACAAAAAAATAAAACAGGAAGTTTTTTCCTTAAAATTCAACTTCCTGTTTTACAGCATACAGCATTCAGAAATTACTTCAAACCCCAAATCCTAATCCCTAAATCCTAGTCCCTATCCTCTTTTTTAATGGCATATTCAAGTTTTATCAATGCCTTTTTTAATGTTTCTCTTGGGCAGGCAAGAACGATTCTCTGGAACATCTCTGCTCCTTGTCCGAAAATATGACCTGCATCAAGCCACAGTCCAGCTTTATTGATAATAAGGTCATTGAGTTCCTTTTTGCTCAGTCCCAGCCCTGAACAGTCCAGCCATGCGAAATACGTTCCCTCCGGTTCGATCAGTCTGATCTCAGGCAGACGCTTCTCCAGAAAACTGCGCACAAAATCAAGATTGCGGCGAATATATTCCCATGATCGGATATGCCATTCTTCCCCGTGCTCATACGCTGCTTTTGCCGCCGTGATACCGAAAATATTCAACTCCGTATATCCGCAGCTAACGATCTCACGGTTCATCCGTTGACGGAGTGCTCTGTTTTTAATCCAGATGTTTGATATCTGCAAGCCTGCAATATTAAATGTCTTGCTTGGAGAAGTGCATATCACAGCCTGATCTTCCAATTCGGGGCAAGCCTTTGTCAATATCTGATGCTGATGACCCGGATAGGAAAAATCACAGTGGATCTCATCGGACACGACAATTACATCATATTTCAGACAGATCTCCGCGATTTTTCTCAGTTCCGTTTCTGTCCATACCCTGCCTGTCGGGTTATGCGGCGAACACAGAATAAACAATTTAACCTGATTCTCTCTGATTTTATTTTCAAAATCTTCAAAATCAATTTCATAATGACCGTTTTCAAATTTCAGCTCATTTTTGATTACTTTGCGGTCATTATTTTCAATGACAGAATAAAACGGATAATAAACAGGTGTCTGTATGATCACGCTGTCGCCGACATTTGTATAGGCTCTGACCGCCATAGAAAGGGCAAAAACAATTCCGGGCGTTTTGACAAGCCATTCCTTTTCGGGCCGCCATGCAAAATGCTTTTCAAACCATGAAGCAGCGGCCTGATAATAATCATCCTTCGGATTACTGTAGCCGAATATGCCGTGTTCCGCTGTTTTTCTCAAAGAATCAACGATCGGTTGTGCCGTCACAAAATCCATATCTGCCACCCAAAGCGGAAGTACATCCTTTGGATAACCTCTTTCTTCGGCAAAGTCATATTTCAGGCAATTTGTACCGTGTCTGTTAACAACCGTATCGAAATCATAGGTTTCTGCTTTTGGAATGTTATATACGGAAGCCTTTTTATATTTATATCCCCTCAAAACATTATTTCCCGATATTCTTTCGGAAAAATCATGATAAATACATCGGATATCACTCTGTTTGTTCATATGCAGCATCTCCTTACTAATTCTTACTCTCATTGGTGGTATTTTAGCATTTATTTATTGCTTTGTCCAATTCCAAAAAATTAGCCAAAAATATAAACATTTTCTATATTCCGGCGTTGACATCATCAAAAAATGTTTTTATAATATGTATCATTAAAATCTATCGGAATACTATGTTTTTAAGGAGAATTTTTATGAGAATCGCTATGGCACAAATGAAAATGACGGACAGTATTTCTGAAAACCTTGACAAGACTGTTCATTATATTGAAAAGGCAAAACAGCAAAATGCAGACCTCGTATTTTTCCCCGAGGTTCAGTTGTCGCCGTTTTTTCCGCAGTATGAAAACAAAAATGCAGACAAATACCTGTTAAACCTTGATTCTGAGGAAATCAGAACCATACAGAATGTCTGCCAAAAATACAATATATATGCTTCACCGAATGTCTATCTGAACCTGAACGGCAACAAGTACGACGCATCTCTTTTCATTGACGGCAGCGGAAAGATTCAGGGCATTTCCAAAATGGTGCATATTGCTCAGGCGAAATATTTTTATGAGCAGGATTATTATACTCCCTCCGATGACGGATTCAAGGTTTATGACACACCTTTCGGCAAAATCGGAATTGTTATCTGCTTTGACAGACATATTCCAGAAAGTATCAGAACCTGTGCATTGCAGGGGGCAGAGCTGATTATCATTCCTACCGCCAATCTTATCATTGAACCTTCTGAACTGTTTGAGTGGGAGGTCAGAGTACAGTCCTTCCAGAACCTATCCTATATTGCCATGTGCAACCGTGTCGGCACGGAAGGAGATATTACCTTTTGCGGCGAATCGCTTATCACATCCCCCAGCAGTGAGCTTTTATTCAAAGCCAATGACACAGAACAGTTGATTGTCAGTGACATTCCGCTTGAAACCGTACAAAAAGAACGACAAAACAGAGACTGGCTGACACTTTCACAACAAAACAAAAAGAATTGAGACTGTCACAATAAGTCTCAAAAAACAAACCGGGTTGCCCAAAAGGGTCTCCCGGTCAGTGTTTTCTGTTGTATAAGAAAATACATAGAAAGCAAGTTAATAAAAAAACAACAATCAACTGGTTTTACCAATAAATTCAGAAATTTTACCGTTATTTGTTTTTTTTATTGAAAATATTAATATACCAACCATCAGGGCTGATGCTGAAACTACGATCATGAAAAGCAGAGAATGTGAAAATTCGGCATTCAGCTCCGCAAGAGTGGTTTCG
The DNA here is from genome assembly GCA_902773065.1 of uncultured Ruminococcus sp. Classification (GTDB taxonomy): domain Bacteria; phylum Bacillota; class Clostridia; order Oscillospirales; family Acutalibacteraceae; genus UBA1213. Next base: position 7,947 of record CACYDD010000246.1, read on the forward strand.
GGAATATCAATATAGCTCAGCATCGTTCCTGATACACTGCCGCATATATTATTGACTGCGATATGTGCCAGTGCGGCAGGAATCACAGATTTGCTTGCTTTTGTCAGTGCTGTCAGATATGTGCCAAGACAAATGCAGGATATACACATCAGTCCGATTCCAAGCCATGGGTAGCCGGGATAATCTGTACCGAAATTGTGTCCGCAGGCGATGATCGGAGCGTGCCACAGCCCCCAGATGATTCCGCCGACGATAATGGCAGCAGGGAGAGGCATCAACTTTTCAAGCTTCGGTATCATATAGGCACGCCAACCGAACTCCTCTCCGAAGCCCTGGAATATGGACGCCATGGTAACGGCGGCAAGATAGGGACACATAACAAGAAAATCAGTGGTCTTGAAGTGTTCTGCCATATTGGTCAGACTGTTTTCGGGAAATATCATCAGTGAGGAAAGAACGGCAATGATGATTCCGCATATAAACGGAAATATCAGAGCAACTGCAAAATAACGGATATTCCCCTTTATTTTCATCCGCAGGCATAGGTTTTCCGTTCCTTCTTTTGTGATAACACGTGTCAGGATATTAGCAGCCATAGGGCAAAGCATGACAAACGATACAAGCGGACTGTACCAGTCGTTATCTGTTGTCCATCCGAAATTCGCGATGTATATGAACATCAGGACAAAAGAAATACCAAAGGAAAGGAGAAGATAGATCATAAGCTGTCTGATCGTTTGTTTCTTACTTGTCATAATATGCTCCCCCTTTCAGATACAGTTTGCAGGAAATTTTGTAGGATAGATAATAAATGATCCATGTAACAGCAGGTGTCAGATAAAAAATGTAGGATGAGCTGACCGTCAGATAATCCTTAAGCCATTTCAGAAAGCTTTCCAGCGAACCGAATACAGACAGATCACCAAACAGTCCATAAATGGTCACTCCCATTGTCAACAGACCGATCAGAACCATACGGAAAATATTTCCCTGTTTGCTGCCGAAACGGATCAAAAATGGTGTTTCTATTGCACGAATCAACAGCTGCAGCCATAAAAACTGTAACAACAGCATAACTGCAAGATTGACATCTGTACCATTGATTGCAGAAGCAGCTGTAAAAAATATCATCAGAATGTTTGATACAATACAGGAAAAGGCAGCATTGAATACGTATTTTGATCCGATCTGCTTGCGGATGCCGTCGGAAGAGGAAACAATAAAAGCCTGCCACTTTTTCATTTCGTCTGCTCCAAAGATACCCTGTTCAAACATTTCAACCGTCAGCATCACAGCGATACTGCTGAATGCCAAAACAAGATCAAGCTCCCATTCGTTAAGATCAGGGTCTGCAAGAGGAGAAACGATCGTCCACCCAAGAAAAAAGCCAACAACAAATACAATGGACAACAACTGTTTTTTGTGCGTGAGCAGATCCTTATATAGTAACCCGAACATCAGTTTTCCCTCCTTTGCAGTGCTCTGACAGATACGAAAAAGGCTGAAACTACAGCAGCAGCCAGAAAAACAGCAGCAGCCGGCAGAATGTAAGAGAATATCCAGCCGTATTCTATCCGGAAAAAGTCAAGAAGATCGAAATCTTCTTCAACATTCATTGAGTTAAGCTTTATCATCATTACGGAGGTTCCGGCAAGACCGATCAGACCGGCAGCAGCTGTAAGAAATATCTCAACGGTCTGTTTTTTCTGAAATACGAATGACAGAGTGATACTGATGAAAGCAGCCCCCAGTACAGTAAAATAAATCGCCGTAACATTGCTTATCATATGCCATGTCAGGGAGTCACTGCCGGCAAGACAAAAAATCGTGATATACAGCAAACTGACAAGATAAGCCGCTGTTACAGATGCCGTTCTGGACAGCAGTTTTGCACCGGCTATTCTTTTTTCTCCTATTGCCGTTGTGCTGCAGAAACGATGCCAGCCGGAATTGAAATCCGAAAATATCGCTGCGCCGTCTGCGGAAAAAGCAAACAGGAATATGACACAGGGAATATAGCGAAGGATATACATATTTTTGCCGAAAGAATCCAGTATTTCTTCATTATATGACAGATTTCCGCATATCATACTCACCCTCACAAGAAAGGCAAGCAGTGCAAACATAAAACAGTAAAGAAATGCCATGATATAATACTTTCGTGACAACATCAGGTCTTTATAGATCAAACCTTTCATCTCAGCTCCACTCCTTTTTTTCACGGCGTACATAAAACAGCATAATTTCTTCCAGTGTGGTATTGTCCATGGTAAGTCCGCTGTATTTCTGAGAAATTTTCTTTCTGTCTGACATCATCACTTCTGCACCGAAATCCGTCAGTCTTGCACTGATGATATCGGCAGGGTCGATATCTTTGTATTCCGATTTTCTGCATTTGAGAAGAGCGTGATTTTCTACTGTTTCGTCTTTACCGCCGCTGAGAAGTATTTTTCCCTTATCGATAAATGTTACATTATCGGCTATTTTTTCAAGGTCGGTCGTGATATGGGAGGAAAGCAGGATCGTATTATTTTCATCCTGCAAATATTCCAGAAAAATATCCAGTATTTCATTTCTGACAACAGGGTCAAGACCTGTTGTTGCTTCATCCATGATCAGCAGTTTTGCACCGTGGGAGAGTGCTGCGGCAATTTGCAGCTTCATTTTCATGCCCTTTGAAAATTCTCCGATCTTCTTTTTTCGAGGCAGACCGAAACGGTCAAGATAATTCAGGTATGTTTTTTTATCCCAGCCGCTGAAAACATCCGAAAGGATGACGGAAAGATTACTTGCTGTCAGTACTTCATGAAAGGGGATTTCATCAAATACAGCGGAGATCTGTTCTTTTATTTCATTTTCGTATTTTACATGATCCATTCCCAGCATATTGATACTGCCGCTGTCTTTTTTGACAAGGTTCAGCAGCAATTTGATGGTAGTTGTTTTTCCTGCACCGTTCTGTCCGATAAAACCCATAATACTTCCCTTGGGAACATTAAAACTGATGTTGTCCAGTTTAAAACCGTCATATGTTTTTGTCAGTTCTTTAATTTCGATCGCATTCTTATAATCCGTCATATTCATTCTCCTTCATAGATCATTTTCAAGAGTTCCGAAAGTTCATCCAGGTCCACGCCGCAGATTTTTGCCTTGTCAGTGGCAAGTGTCAGATATTCCTCGATCTGCTTCAATCCTTCTTCTCGTACAAAATCCTGATCTTGTCTGCACACAAAGCTGCCCTTGCCCGTAAACGATTCAATAAATCCGTCACGCTCCAGTTCTTCATAGGCACGTTTGGTAGTGATAATACTGATGCGGAGCTGCTGAGCCAGATTACGCATAGATGGCAGCGGCTCACCCTCTTTGAGTGTTCCGTTCATGATCATTTCCTTTATCTGGGAAGTGATCTGTTCATAGATCGGCTTTCCGCAGGAATTGCTGATAATAATATCCATTTGTTCACCTCGAAAATTGTATATATACAATATACACATTATATATTATCTTTTTCGTAATGTCAATACCTTTTTGCAGAAAAAACACGAGGCTGTCAATTTACGACAACCTCGTGAATCATTATAAGAGATCAGGGGCTAGAGGCTAGGGGCTAGGAGCTAGGGGCTAGGAGCTAGGGGCTAGGAGCTAGGGTCTAGAAGTTAGGAGCTAGGGGTTAGGATTCAGGGCAAGTTTTTTTAATTTTGCACTCCTGAATCCTGCCCCCCTGAATCCTATATTACTCCGATGTCAGGGGCTTTGCGGTGGCGGTAACGGACTCGATTTCATCGGGGTCGATCGCGGTGTGAGAATTGCCACGGATATAGAGACTGTTGATCGTACCGGTGGAGGAGGTTTCACTGTTGGACTCTATCTGTCGGCTGTCCGCTTCCGCCTTTAACTTTGAGCCGTCCTTCATCGTAATGTCAAGCTCAATGATAAATCCTTGTGAATTAAGTTCGCTGATATAATCGTGAGCAGCCATTGCAGTTTCCGTTTCGTCCATATTGTCATAATCGGGTTCTTCGGGGAATTCGATTCCGCTGACAGTGGCATTGATATCAATGCCAAAGGATTTTGCCTCAAGGCTGTTGATCGTCACTGTCACACCGTTCATGGAAAGGTTTTTTCCTTCGGCAACATCCATGGTTCTTGCGGCGGATCTATAATTGAGGGTCACGCCAAGTTCAAAATCCAAAGGGATCTGATATTCTGTTGCTATATAATACTTATTGTCCTCATACGTTCCGTTGCCCGAATATTCAAAGATGATCTGGTTCTTTTCAAGCTTGCCTTCATATTTCTTTACCAATTCGTCGTAATCATCACTCACGTCACCTACTACCTCATGCAAACGCATTGCCGTCAGGGATTCTTCTTTGATCGTCATTCTTTCGCCTTTTAAGTGGCTGTTGTTATCCTGATACAATGCCGTTGCCTTGATCGTTCCCTCATCCTCAAGGCTGTACCAGACACTTCCTCCTCTGTTGGAATTATCATTAAAGATACCGCCGATCGGTGACAGGGTCACATCAACATTATTTGAACCGTAAAGAACAACTTCGCCTTCTCCGCTTTCGATAAACGGACTGCCGTCCTTATTTTTGATGATCATGGATGCACCTGCAAAATTATCATCACCTGCGATTCCCTGAAAATCAATATCGAGTTTTTCGCTTGTGCAGGAAACATTGTCGCCGCTGAAAAGACCATATTTCGGTATTCCGGCGAACCAGTCACCGAATACCTGATTGAATCCGCCTGCTGCTCCGACTGTTACTGTACCTATCGCGGCAACGGCTATTGCAGCGGCTGCCAGTCCCATAATGACCTTTTTGCTGAAATGTCTTGGTTTTTTTCCACTCTTTACTGCATTCATCACTTTATTCACGATCCTTTCTGTATCTACACCTGTGTTCTTTATGATCGTCTGTTCGTCAATAACAGAATAGTCACATTCCATTGCGTCAAAAGCAAATTTTCTTTTCATTTTGTAAACCCTCTTTCGATCAGTATTTTTTTCAGTTTTTCTCTTGCACGTTTGATCCTTGATTTCACTGTTTCACTTTTCATCTGCATTTTTTCGGATATCTCTGTTGATGACTGATAGTAATAATAGTGCCTGATGATGATTTCCTTATCAGGTTCTCCGATATCATCAAGAGCCTTTTTCAAAGCTTCCGATATCACTTTGTCATCGATTTCCTGAGATACATCCAGACCGTCCTCAAAATCCATTTCATCGATACTGACGATCTTTTTATGACGATTGATACTTTTCAGCTTGTTCTTTGCCTTGTTTTTGGCAATACAGCAAATGAAACCTTTCAGCTTATCCGCCTGTATTTTTTCTCTGTTGTACCAAAGCGTGATAAAAGTATCTGCTGTCACCTCTTCAATATCTTCTGTGCTTAAACTGCCGTCAGCGATATTGAAAATAATGGTTGAGACTAAGGGCGTAAATTTTCTTGTGATTTCCTGAAGGGCATTTTCGTCATTTTCCAGAAGTCGTTTTGCAAGCTCTTCGTTATCCATCGTTTTCACCTCCATATACTGATCTCAGCCGGAGAGGATCGTCTGTCCGGGATCAGTATTTTTTCTTTATCAAAGCGCTTTCATTTATAATAACAACTTTTATTGCTGTACAGGGGCATAATTTTTGAAATTTTTAAAATGATAGAACATTTTTAAATTTACGGATATCTAAGTAAGCAGAAAGGATAACTTTCAACAATTTTTGAGGAGGATGTATCAATGAGCAGATTAAAAATTCTGTCCGTGCTGCCGCCGTAGCAGAACGTGGTAGACAAAAAGGAAATTATCATAATACAGGAGGAAAATCAAAGTATGTTTTGTTTTGAATGTGGAAAAGAAATCAGCGATTCCGCTAATGTGTGCCCATACTGTGGTATACCGCAGCGTGAAGGAGTGCAGTTGCCGCAGGCACAGCAGTATCAGCAGCCGGTTCAGCAGCCGCAGCAGGCTTCCGGCTTTATGGATCGTCTGACCGGCGGTGATTTTATGAAGAACTACAAAATAACAACATTGGTGGCAGCAGGACTGAATGTGCTTTTGCTGATTTTGTATTTTGTGCCGATCTTCAAACTGGATGCGTCCTCAACGATCGGCGGACTGTCCGGACTGGAATTTTCGTTTGCGGAGTACTTGTCAAATTCGGCAAAACAGCAGAATGCTGACGGTATTGGTGTAGGAATGAATTTTTTCATGGTCGTTTTCGCGATAATATCAGTAATCACGATCGTGTTACCGCTCGTAAAAAAAGACTTTGCAAAAACCAGAAAATTCATCTTTTCTAAAATTTGTGCTGTGTTATACGGTGGTTTGGTGTTAATAGAACTGAACGACATCAACAGTCAGCTTTCAAAAAATGTGTTTACCAGTTCCATCAGTCTCGGTCTGAATTTCTGGGGTGTATTGTATATGATCAGTGCCATTGGTGTAATTGTTGCTACGATATTAATGACAATGCAGATGAAGAAAAACAACAGTTTTGCAGCAGGAGGATTTTAAAATGAAAACAAAAAGAATTTTTGCCGCTGTTCTTGCGGCAGCAGTATCGGCAGCTATGCTGACAGCGTGCGGAAACAATGCAGACAGTGGAATTAATGCTGACAGTATCAGTCAGGCTTCGGAAATGGACATGACGGACGATAACGACACGTCTGACAGTGAAAGCAGTTCTGCTGATGATGCGGAAGAGTCTGAGGACGATGATGAGGAAGAATCTGAAGATGAGGAAGAAAGCGAACTGTATGACGTTGGTCCGGATTATGTTCCTACAGACGAAAGCAATTTCCAGATCGTGGCAGACGGAGATAATCTGAGGATCACCAAATACATCGGCAAAGAGAAAGATGTCAAGATTCCGAAAGAGATCGACGGCAGACCAGTCATTGTTGACTCGGAGGCTTTCGTGGACAATACTGTTATTAAAAGTGTTGTAATTCCGGCAACAGTGCCTGAGAGTACGAAAAATTTGAGTCATAAGATAAAGTTCGATAACTCAACACTGGAAAAAGTTACCACTTATACAAATATGGTTTCGTTTAGTAACTGTACAAAACTGAAAGAAGCTGAGCTACTCTATGATCCATATACAAAATCTAATTTTTCAGGCTATCAATTTGATGGTTGTACATCACTTGAAAAGGTAAGCGGAAAAGTCGCTGATTTTAAAGGTGATAGTACTTTTGAGAATTGCCAATCGTTGACAACTCTTGATTTTGAACGTATCGAGGGATGGATAGACTATGAAGCATTTAGTGGCTGCACCTCTTTGAAAGAAATCAATCTTGGCAACATTAAATATATATGTCAAAAAGCATTTTTTAACTGTACCTCTTTAACATCGGTAACTGTTGAGTCGTTCGCAGACGATGCCTACATAGAGCCCTACGCATTTGCCAACTGCCCGAAGCTTAAATCTTTTACAATCAACAGTGAAAATGTTCGTACGTCCGGATATTCTCTGGGGTATTATAATATCACCGAGGAGAATTATAGCAATCCGGACGAATATAAAAAAGTTGACGGCTTCACGATCTATGCACCAAAATATTCCAAAGCACAGGAATATGCCAATGAAAACGGCTTTGCATTTGAAGCAATCAGCTGATTGTTCACTGATGTCTGTTTTTTGTTTTCGGCTTGATCAGTGTTGTACAGTATAAACTGTTTTTGGGAAGATACTGATATGGGCTCTATACAAACGGATTAGGTCAGTGCAGCACTGTTTATAACATAAAAGCACCCGTACACTTCATGTGTGCGGGTGCTGTTTTCTGATCAATCGTATACTTCTTCCTGTCCTTCTATGAATTCATATTCATCCCCATATTCCGTATATTCTTCTGACGCATTGAGATCAACGAATTCAAATCCGTTTTCGATCGCATATGTTTCTGCCGCAGAACCGGCTGTGCCTTCAATGACAAGACCTGTAAGCTTTTCATAAGTAAAGTTATTGCCGTCGGTATAAACCTTCTTATAGCCGATAGAGTAAGGGGCGATTTCTGTATCTGAATAAAATGTGATTTTTTCAAGATTGATACATTCTTCTGTTATGCTTGATAAGTTCTGAATATTTCCGCTCATCTGTATTTTCTTGACACATTCGGGGTGGCTGTTGCCGGGGAGGAACTCGCCCTGACTGCCGTATTTCTCATAATTGATATAGATACAATTCTGTGCAAGAATAAGCTCGTCCGACCGGATACCGCCGGGGTAATACAAAAACTCTGTCTGATCTTTATTGTATACACCGGATTCCTCAACAGAAAAATACGGGTTATTCTCCGGGATATCGATGTTCCATAAATTCGGATATTCTTTGATCACAGCGGAAAGATCGGAGATATCTTCGGTCAGCTCAATATTCCCGATTTTATCCTTGTACGGGTAGTTCGCAAGCAGATTCCGGTATTTCTCCAATTCGCATTTCTTTGAATTCGGGAAATATACGATCCTGCCATTTTTACTGTATAGCACACCATCCTGCGCATAATAAGCAGGATTGTTTTCGGCAACTTCAATACACTTAAAATTCACGTGATCCGTAACATCAGCAAAAGCAGCGGCATCAATTTTTGTGATACTTGCCGGAATGGTGATCGTGCTAAACGGAGCGTAAGTGTCTTCAAATTCATTACTGCGAATTTCTGTCATGCACTCCGGCAAACAAAGCTGATCATGTGATCCCTTGCCCAGCAGCTTGCCGATCGGATCCCGTATCACTACATCCGGATTTTCCGTTTCAATGATCACCTTTGAAAAAGTCCATCCGCCTTTATTTTCATCCTCTTTGGCATATTTGTTTGTTGCGGAAACAGGCTGCGGGAAGGTGATAGTATCGCCTGTCAGTATGATATGCAGCGTTGTATCGCTGATACCGGTATAATAAGCAAAATCAGACAAATTGTATCCCAGACCTTTTGGATTGTATATGACTGTCAAATCGCTCAAAGCAATCCCACTGAAAGCTTCTTTGTCAACATAGAAACAATTCTCCGGCATTACAACTGTTTTCAGATTTTCACATTCATAAAATGCCCGGCTGTCGATTTCCTGCAAAGTGCTGAAGTTTTTATTGAAATTCATTTCTGTAAGAGCAGTATAGCTGAACGCTTCCGTACCGATTCTTGTTACTTCATTTCCGCCGTTTACTGCTGTCAGCTTTTTCAGCAGATAGAAACTTCTTCCCGGTATTTCGGTCAGATGTTCCGGCAGAGTAACAGAAACAATATCAGCTTTCACAGTAGTTTCTGTGTCATCGTATTCAGAGTATCGGTAATCGTCAAACAGATTTCGGCTGATCATCGTCACATTCACCTGTTTACCGTTATACGGAACAGCTGACGGCAGGACAACATCACCGCCTGCACCGCTGTAAGACAGCAGCATTGCTTCATTGTTGGCATAAAATACCCTGACCTGATAATCTCCGTAGGTAATATCCTCGTATTGTGTATAATCCTTTGCCGTTGTCGTGTCAGTGACGGTTTGAGGTATCGTCTCTGTTTCCTTTTCGACCACTGTTTCAGGCACTTTTTCAGTGACTGTTTCTGTTTTTACGATTGTTTCGGGTGTAGAATCCGGTACGTTCTGATCAACGGGAACATATACAACGCTTGTTTCCGGATCGTTTTCCACTATCACCTGACTTTCCTGATAAACGACACTGGTATCTCCGTCTCTCATCTGATAGCGGTTGTTCTGTGGGGGAACATCTTCTGTTTCTGACTGTTCTTCAACAGCCGCTGGAATGTCGGTCATAGCATCCTGATTTCTGATGGTCTCATGGTTTCCGTAATTCCCGATAACAAACGCACACACTGCAACGGCGATCGCCGAGGTGGCAATCGAAATTTTTGTGGTGATGGAGCTTGCCAGACTGTTGCTGACGGTATTGGCTGCACCCGATGAAACGGAGTTTCCGGATGTATGGATAATGTTTTTCAGGTTATTGAAGATATCCGTAGTATGCAGCCGTATATTATGTTTATCTTCGTAAGACAGGATTCGTTTTTTCAATTCCTTCTTTGCATTCGACAGACGTGTTTTGACCGTATTCAAAGGAATATCCAGTTCTTGAGCGATCATTTTATATGGCTTAGATTCTCCGTAATACAAAGTAAGTATCTGTTCGTGAATTTCAGGCAATTCATTGATCAGCTCATTAATGATCCTGTCATTTTCCTTTTTTGTCAATTTTCTGATGAGGGAGCAGCCCGGTAAATTCACCGGTATTGGTATTGACTTTTTCCTCGAATTCTTCAATTTCTTCCGAGTACAGCAGAAAATTGTTTTTGCTGGTCTTGTTATAGTATAAGATACATTCATTTCTTGTGACAGTTTTTACCCATGCACAGAAAGCCAGCGGATTTCTGACTGTACCTATGTACATGAATATTTTTGCATAAATATTTTGCAGAATATCGTCTGTATCCTGCTGATTACGGAAACTGAACTCGCAGTTGATAACAGTCAGAATATCTTCCTTGCTTTCTTCAAATATTGTTTCAAAGGCTGTTTCGTCGCCATTTTTCGCAGAGTGTATCATCTCTTCAGTAATCATCGTTTATCCACTCTTTCTTTTATCAGTTTGAGTTTATTATATAACATATTTTTACATTTTTCAACCGTCGGAGTGCCTCCGCTGTCAATTTCGCGCTCAAATTTATAAAGACCATTATTTTATTGCCGCGCCTCAAGTAATATGCCAATTATTATTTTACATCAACGGCGGCACACCGGCGCGAATTCCCTGCACACGTGGTGCGCCTCCGCTGACAAATACTTCTTGTATATTGAAATGGATTATGCTATATTTGGAAAATTTATGAATAATTGTTTTTTCTGATAGATATTGATAAATAATTGGTATTTGCCTGTTTACACAGACAGGAATTATAATAAAAATGATTGGAAAAATTTCAATTTTCTGTTGCAATTCTCAGCTGAAAGTAGGATAATAGAATCATTAACTTTTCTTTATGGAGGTATTTTTTATGAGCAGAAAAAATTTCGGAGTAAAGACATATTTGTATCCGCAGCCTGTTCTTATTATCGGCACTTATGACGAAAACGACAAGGCAAATGCCATGAATGCAGCATGGGGCGGTATTGTAGGTTCCAATGAGATTATTGTTGACCTCGGCAGTCACAAGACAACTGACAATATCCTCAAAACAAAGGCTTTTACCATCAGCATTGCGGATGTGAAGCATACTGTTGCAAGCGATTATGTCGGTGTTGTTTCCGGCAACAAAGAGCCTGACAAGCTCAAAAAAGCAGGCTTTACCACAACAAAAAGCGAATTTGTCAATGCACCCGTGATCAACGAACTTCCGCTTGTTCTGGAATGTGAGCTGAAAGAGGTCATAGGCGGCAATAAGTTTATCGGTGAGATCAAGAATGTCAGTGCAGATGAAAGTATTCTGAATGACGAGGGCGAGATCGACCTTTCAAAGTTCAGACCAATCACTTACGATCCGGTACATCACGGCTATTACGCACTCGGTGAGAAAGTCGGAAACGCTTTCAAGGACGGTTTACAACTCAAATAATTTTTATAGTACATACAAAATCAGAAAAAGAATGGGGCTGTCGCAAAAGTATTAATTTTGCGGCAGCCGTAATCATATTTGAAAAAGCACTATCAAATCAAAAAAACATTTGACAAAAGTGATTAAAAATATCAGACCAATCTGCTGATGAATGTTCTTTTTTCTTCCATATTGTAGTTCCCTTTAAGATTATTACAAATTTTTGTCAGAAGTGCTTCAGTTCCTCAGTTTCAGATTCTGTCAGACCGCTTGCTGCCTGTTTGTCAGCATGAATGAAAATAAATTGTGAAAAAACAAACCGCACATCTTGGGTGTAATCCTTGTGCGGTATTGTTTTAGGTATACAATTACCATTATTTTTATCACCCTAATACATTATTTTACATATATAACTCTTTACATTTGTATTTTTATGTATTATAATAATATAAAATATATATCGTGGGGTGTTGCTGATGGCAAGACGTAAAATCGAACTGCCGGGCGAAAACAGCGAAAATATCATTGATATGAAAACAGGAAAATCGGGAGGTAATGGATCTCTTCCTGTGATATGCAG
>CACYDD010000247.1 GCA_902773065.1 uncultured Ruminococcus sp.
AATCGTTGCCGACCTTGTCGGGGCAGACTTGCTGATCATTCTGACAGATATTGACGGTCTTTATGAAACAGACCCGAGAAAAGACCCGAATGCAAAAAAAATACATATTGTCAGGCATATTGACGACAGTATTAAACAAATGGCTGGCGGCTCAGGCTCTAACCGAGGCACAGGCGGTATGTCCACCAAAATCACCGCTGCCGCCGCTGCAACAAGTGCCGGCATCAACACCTGCGTTATGCGCGGTGATGACCCTACCTACATCTACAAGCTCCTTGAGGGCGAACCTATCGGCACTCTCTTTACCGCCGAAGAGGGAAAAATTTAAATCAGGGTGAAGGGTCAAGGGAGAAGGTTGAAGGTTGAAGGTTTTAAGGTTTAAGGGAACTTTCAATTTGAACAAAAAGGATGAGAACCATGAAAAATGTTTCAATGGAAAAAAGCAAAAAATTTGCTTTAAGAACTATCAAATTATATCAGTATTTGTGTTCTGAAAAAAAAGAGTATATTTTATCAAAACAGATTCTGAGAAGCGGTACAAGTATTGGTGCGAATCTTGCAGAGGCAGAGTGCGCTATCAGCAAGAAGGATTTCCTTTCCAAAAAATATATTGCGTTAAAAGAATGTTCTGAAACAAGATATTGGTTAGAATTGTTGTATGAATCAGGATATATAGAGGAAATACATTTTAAAAGTATGTATGCGGACTGTGAAGAATTAATAAAATTACTTTCTGCAGCTACTAAAACACTGCGAAATACAATCTGAAGGTTTGTAGAAAGTTGATAGTTTTAAAGTTAACCCTTCACCCTTCACCTTTCACCCTGAATAAATAATTGGAGGTTATTCGGAAATGACAGTAATTGAACAAATGGGTGCGGCTGCAAAGACGGCTGCAAGAACGCTTGCAACAGCAGGCGAAAAGAAAAATGAGGCATTGAAAGCCATTGCAAAGGCTCTGACAGACAATGCTGACAAAATTATTGAGGCAAACAAAATTGACCTTGAAAACGGCAAGGCAAACGGTCTTTCGGCTTCGCTGCTCGACAGGCTGATGCTTGACAAAAACAGAATTAATGGTATCGCCCAGGGCGTTCTGGAAGTAGCTGCTCTCCCTGACCCTATCGGAGATGTGATTTCAGGCGGCGTAAGACCTAATGGTCTTAAGATCACAAAGGTAAGAGTTCCTCTCGGTGTCATTGGCATTATCTTTGAAGCACGTCCGAATGTTACCGCAGATGCTGCCGTTCTCTGCTTGAAAAGTGGCAATGCCGTTATTTTAAGAGGCGGCAAGGAAGCAATTAATTCCAACAAATGTATTGCAGACATCATGCGTGATGCAGTGGAAAGTGTCGGACTGGACAGAAATTCTATTCAGCTGATTGAAGATACAACACGTCAGTCCTCAACAGAATTAATGGCTCTGACAGATTATCTGGATGTGTTGATCCCAAGAGGCGGCAAGGGTCTGATCCGTGCGGTTGTGGAAAATGCAAAAGTACCTGTTATCGAAACGGGTGCCGGCAACTGTCATGTTTATGCGGATGAATTTGCAGATATCGACATGGCTGCGGATATTATTTACAATGCAAAAACATCTCGTCCTTCGGTATGTAATGCAATAGAAACGATTCTTGTACACCAAAAAATCGCTGAAAAAGCCCTGCCTGTGATTAAGGCAAGGCTTGATGAAAAAAATGTTGAGCTGAGAGGCTGCGAAAAAACCATTGCGATCCTCGGCGACAGCGTGATCCCTGCGGACGAAAGCGACTGGGAAACAGAATTCGGTGATTATATCCTCGCTGTAAAGGTTGTATCAAGCTTTGAAGAAGCGGTTGACCACATCAGCAGATATTCCAGCGGTCACAGCGAATGTATTATCACCAACGACTACAAAACAGCAAAGCGTTTTATCAATGAGATCGATGCCGCTGCCGTTTATGTCAATGCATCAACACGTTTTACTGACGGCGGAATGTTCGGTCTCGGTGCAGAAATCGGTATTTCCACCCAGAAGCTCCATGCAAGAGGACCTATGGGACTTAACGAGCTGACCTCAATGAAATTTATCATTGAGGGTGACGGTCAGATCAGATGATCTGTCACATCAGCAGGTACATCAACGCCAGCAGCAGGCTCTGATCTCCCCCCTCGTCCATGATAAGAAGCATCAGTGCAAGAATGACGGTTTTATCTTTATCTTTCAAAAGCGTTGTCATCAGGTCTGATTTTGCTTTTTCTTCCTTCTGGGCATGGGGCTTCTGTACGGAATCTTTTTCATTTTCTTCCGTTTCAGGCTGAGATTTAGCATGGAGTTCATTCATGCGTTTCTCAGCCTCACTTTTTAACTTTTCAAACTCTCTCTCATCCATACAACTCCACCCCCCTTTTTCAATGCATAATTCATAATTCATAATGCATAATTAGTGACGTGGGTAAGTTAGTACACTCAAATCAACTTCTATGTCAGAGGTTGTAACTGCCTCTGACTAATGAGCTCCACTTTAGTGTATCAATCTCTCTGCGCCACCATTTTCCACTTTCCATTTTCAATTTACTAAAGTACTTCTTTGAGCATGGGGAGGATACGCATAAGGTTCAGAAGGCGAACAGAACCGTCAATGCGGCTGCGACGTTTTTCGCTGAGGAATGGTTTGAGTGCATAAAGCAGGCGTGTACTGTCGTTTTCTTCGTTCATGGAACTGAGCAGCGGCGCAAATTTCATAAACATGCCGATCATCTCGGGCGAAAAGGAACTTGCTCCGAGAAGTCCTCCGCTTTGCGGCGGAGGAGAAGGTTCGGGCGATTTCTGCTGCGGCGGCTCAGAAACACCCAGCATACTTCCGAGTGACTTGATCTGCTCCATCATGGAAGGGTCGGAAAGGATCGAACCGATTTTTTCGGAAAAATCATCCATTTTTACCGTCTCCCATCAGTTTTTTCAGCAGGGCTTGTGCCTGCGGTGTCTGGAGTATCTTTTCGGTCTGTGTTTTATCAGCGAGGATATTCTGTACCTGTTTCTGCTGCTCCTGCGAAAGGCTGCCGAAAAGTTTGTCAACACCTTTTTGGTTCATTTCCATGTCGCTTCTCCCCTTTCTGAATATTATTCATTTTTTCCGGATATCCTTCATTAATCATATTATGCAGATGTCCGCAAAGTATGAACCTGTCATAAATAATAAATATTTTTTATAACGTAAAAAGGTTCAGACTCGCTGACTAAGCACTAACCACTAATCACTAATCACTAATCACTAAGAAACCGTGGCCAGCCACTCGGTGAATTCCTGAAGGGGCATGGTCTTGATGTGGGGGTCGTCC
>CACYDD010000248.1 GCA_902773065.1 uncultured Ruminococcus sp.
CAGATCGCTGTCATATGGCTTATTATGGGAGTGTTTGACCGTATTGTGATTGATCTGATATGGGTGGGTCACACAAAAGCATGGATCATTCCCGGAACAGAGGATTTAAGACCTTATATTTCGCTGAAGGCTCACATTAAGAAGTGGATCATGACATTGGTTATTTATCCGGCAGCCGCTGCGGTTTTGTCAGGAATTATGGCACTTATTTTGCAATAAAAATGTTTTGAAAAAGCGATATCGCATATATTCGCCAAATCTTTCCCGATACTCAGTTTGTCGAAAACAAAGGTATGGATCATTGAGAGTATTTCACCCTTCATCCGAAGGAATTTTGCAAGCATCTAATGGAGTTCATTGAACAATAGGAGTAATCAACATGAAAAATATGTATGAAACAAAAATATCAGACGCAAGGTGGATCGCTTATGACATTCCGGGAAATATAGGCTGGATTCTTTATATTGTATGTTTAGTGCTGTGTTTCAGAAATGGTCTGAGTATTTTTTCTGTGATCGCAGCTATTCCTGCCGTGCTGATGCTGATCGCTATTGCAGAACTGGTCAGCGAACGGATCGCCGGACTGGATCGTATTCTTCTGAAAATCAGACTGTACAGAGGATTTGGTGCATTAACACTGGGCGGGCTCGCAGGTATTCTGATTTCCCCTGTTGGGCTTTTTATATATACGGACAAAATCCTGATGGTATTGATGCTTGCTGGATCTTTACTGTGTGCAGTTTTTGCGGGACTGCTTCTTGCAGGATATAAGAAGCAGAATGCGTGAAATTCTTTTTTGTTGGTATCAGATTAAAAATATATCGAAACAAAAGCCGTGCAAATCGTTTTCAGACTTGTGCGGTTTTTCTTACGACCTTCTATTCCTTATCTACAGCACTAAATTTTTTCTGGTTTATACTATTGTATTTTGAACAACCTGCAAATTATTTTAAAATAGTATTGACAAATCTGTTTTTACTGTGTATACTGTTTATACACAGTAAAAACAAGAGAGCGGATCTTATGGATCAGAATGAACAAACATCTTTTGTTAGTGAAGTGATAGAAAACCCTATGACACCACAGCAGGAAAGAAGAAATGCAAAAAAGACATTTTCACGCTTTGCACTTTCCATTAAGCTCCAGCTTCTCCCGACAGCTAAGGAGGGTGTCCCTACAATTCTTGCAAATGCCGGAATGATCGTATTTATTGTCATTTCTGCCTTGCTGACAGTCAATCAGCTTCTGACACCGATTCTGAATGCTGCCGGAACTCAATAAAGATACGGACGGTGATGAA
Source organism: uncultured Ruminococcus sp. (assembly GCA_902773065.1). Taxonomy (GTDB): domain Bacteria; phylum Bacillota; class Clostridia; order Oscillospirales; family Acutalibacteraceae; genus UBA1213. Next base: position 1,301 of record CACYDD010000248.1, read on the forward strand.
ATGAATATACTGATCAACAACAAAAACGGAACACCAATCTACAATCAGATCTACACCCAGATCAAATCTCAGATCATCAGCGGGAAGCTTTCGGAGGACGAAATACTCCCTTCTATCCGCAGCCTTGCCAGAGAACTTCGCGTCAGCGTAATTACAACCAAACGAGCCTACGATGAACTGGAAAGAGAGGGCTTTATCTACACAGTGGCTGGTAAAGGCTGCTTTGTAGCGGTAAAAAACACCGAGAAGCTTGCGGAGCTTGATAAAACGGCTGTTATCGTTGCAAATCACAAATATAAAGAATTGTGATCAGGAAAACTACAGATAAAAACAATGACATTAGTCACAAATTCTATAATTAAAAAATAAGCACGGAAATCAATTATCAATAAGCCGCTGCTGATTTTGTCATTCTGAGTAGCAAAGCAAAGAAAAAATATTTTAAGGTTGTTCGTTTACGCTTAGTATGACATTATCGGGTAAAAGTGTATTTTATCCACTATATGTTGAAATGATGCCAGGGTTCTGGTTAATCATAAAATTATAAACGGAGGTTTTGTTATGAAAAAAATTATGTCGACTGTAAGCATTGCCCTTTCGTCTGCCCTGCTGCTAAGCATGGCAGCTCCGGTGACGGCATTTGCCGTTGGGGACGAAGTAACGCAGAAGGATGTGACCGCCTATCTGTACAGTATGGAGGATTCCGAAACACTTCAATGTATTTTCAAAAGTACTATGCCGGATATGCCGTATATCAGCACCGTTGATTTTTGCGACAACATTTTCAAGGGAACTTTCACTGAGGAAAAGAACTCTGACGGCACCTATACTGTATCCGCACAGGAAGGAACAATGGTCATCAATACCGACAGTGATACTCTTTATTTTGATGTATTTGAGAGTTTTGTCGGCGGCGAGACCGATACTGATTCCAGTCTGGATGCTCCCTACTTACAGCCTTCTGAAACAACCATAGAGGGTGAATTGAATAGTCTTACGCTTGATTTCGGAGCGTATGATATTGATATTCTTGAAGCTGACGGCAGAACATATATGCCTCTGTCCTCTATCAGTCTTCTGTTCTCTCAGACTTATAACGCAGCGGAGTATGCCAATGAAAATATATATTTTGTCCATTCTTCTGAGATTATGACAGAAGGATGTTATTTTGACAGAACAAATCTATATCAGGATGACCACCGAAGCCGGGAAATGATTGATCTGACCTATCATGAACTTTGTTTTGCAATGGATAAACTGTATGGAAGACCGGCAAAGGCAGAAGTTGCTACCTCTGTGGAGGAAAAGGGATTTGACAAGACACTGGATGAATTCAGTGACGAAACACGCCGAGCAAAGGAACTGATGATGTCCGAAAGTAAAACAGACTTCATCTATGGTATCAGCTATCTGGCATCCGTTTTTGATGATGGCGGTCATACCGATTTTGAACGTCCGTTGATAGATGTTGACAACAATTTTATTGATACAACCGTGGGAAATGCCTTAGCTGCGAGAATCAATGATATGTCAGATCCTGACACACCGGCAGTTCTTGAACCGATTATGGAAAGTATTTACAATCAGCAGGATAGGTTTAAGCTTCATGAACAGAGAAAAGCGATTTATGAATCATACGAAACTGTCAATGTATGGGATGATATGTCTCAGTCGCAGCTTCTTGTCAGTGGTGATACTGCCGTATTTGTGTTTGATAATTTCTGGAATGAAGCCGTGGATCATTTCAAGTGGTCACTGGATTATGCAAAAGAGAAAGGCATAAAACGATTTGTCATTGATTTAAGCTGCAACAGCGGCGGAAGCACTGCTGTTGTCATGTATATGACAGGTATGATGTGCAATAAGGAACGGAACAGCAATAACGTTTCCATGCGGACGATTCAGACCATTACCGGCAATATCTTTGAAGAAAATTATAGGCTTGATCGTAACCTTGACGGTGAGATCAATGATCTCGATCAGGATGTTTATTACGATTTTGAATATGCTATTCTGACATCCCGTTTTTCATTTTCCAGTGCTAATCTTCTTCCTTCCCTTGCAAGGGATAATGGAATTGCAGTAATAGGCGAAACCAGCGGCGGCGGCGCTTGTGCTCTCAATATCATTTTCACACCAGAAATAATGCCCTATACCTTATCCGGTTATATTAAGTTCATCAACAAGGATAATAAAGATGTGGATAGTGGTATCTCGCCCGATTATGACCTTACAAATCAGATTCCGGATGAGTATGGCGGAGTGACTATGGATTATTCGGGAATGTATAACATTGCAGCATACAGCCCGATGATAGATCGGTTCTATGGGATAACCGAGGAGCCAACACCTGTACCTACCACTACAGCAATAAAAAATGTACAGCTTGGCACAACAAGTTATACCTATGACGGCAAGGCAAAAACACCCACTGTGACCGTAACGGACGAAAACAGCAAAACGGTTGACAAAGCAAACTATGATGTTAAGTATAGTAAAAACACAAATGCCGGAACGGCAACTGTGACTGTAACAGGCAAAGGAAACTACACAGGAGCAATCACAAAGACCTTTACTATCAATCAGGCGAAAATCAATACCGCAGCGGTAACTGTTGCAGCCCAGACCTATACAGGCAAGGCACTGACACCCGCCCCGACTGTAAAGATTGGCAGTACAACGCTCAAAAAAGGCACGGATTACAAAGTAACCTACAGCAGCAACACCAAAGCCGGCACGGCAAAAGTAACAATTACAGGTCAGGGCAACTATACAGGTACGACTACAAAGACCTTTAAAATCAATGCAAAAAGTACAGCTAAGCTGACAGCCAAACTTTCAGCGACTTCCTATATCTACAACGGCAAGGCAAAGACCCCGTCTGTTACCGTAAAGGACGGCAAAACGACCCTGAAAAAAGGCACGGACTATACCGTGACTTACAAGAACAACACAAAGCCGGGTAAGGCCACTGTTACCATTAAGGGCAAGGGCAACTACGCAGGTACAATCACGAAAACCTTTACCATCAAGCCCAAAAAAGCAACGCTCAAAACTGCAACTTCACCGAAAACCAAACAGCTCAAAGTAACATGGACTGCCGACAAAACTACCACCGGCTATCAGATCCAGTACTCTACAAGCAGCAAGTTTACGAGCGGCAACAAGACGAAAACAATCACCAAAAATTCGACAGCCACCGCAACAATCAAAAACCTGACAAAGGGCAAGACTTACTATGTACGAATTCGTGCTTATAAAACGATTGACGGCAAAAAAGTTTACGGTGCTTACAGCACAGTCAAGAAAGTGAAAATTAAGTAATCCACAAAAGTAAACAAGGACTGTCAGTTCACTTTCAAAGCGAACTGACAGTCCTTGTTGTGTATTTGAAAATTGAATTGTTATTTTATCACTGCCGAGCGGATCGCACTGAAAAACGCAGAGTATTGATGTTTATTTTTATTAAGGCAGGCTACATAATAAGTGTATTTTGCCTTTTCTTCATCAATCGGAATATACATCCTTCCTTTTGGGGGATTTTCGGCAATCAGAACAGCATCCGATGAAAAAGCAGGATAATCCGTATTTTCAACCAGTTCAAAAAAGGAATCCCTGTCCGGCTGAATGATAAAACTTGTATTCGGCATACACTTTTCGCAGATTTCTTTCCAGAATCCGATATGCTGAAAAAGTAGAAATTTTTCTCCGTTAAAGTCGCTGAACCGGACACTTTTCTTTTCAGCGAGTCTATGAGTTTTCGGCACTGAAATGTAAAGCTGTTCACTAATGTATCTTTGACAGAATATGTCCGGATCGTCTGATGGAGCATTGAAGATACAGAGTTGATAGATACCGTTTTCAAGACCGCTGAGAAGCGGTTTGCCGTAAACCAGTTCCGAGGAAATGGTCATATCTCCGAAATGATCCTGCAAAATCGGCATCAGCTGAGTAATTCCCATCGGAGAGCAAGAACCGACACAGATACTGTGCAGACTGCGGTCGAAGGCAATAATTCGGCTCACCATTTCTTTATTTTGTTCTACCTGTGATCTTGCAAGCGAAGCGGCAAGCATCCCGGTTTCGTTCAGGGATATCTTGCTGTTCTGTCTGTCAAAGATCTGAACACCGAGCTGCTCCTCGAGTTTTTTCATTGATTTGGAAAGGGCAGGCTGGGTTATATGCAGTTCCTCTGCGGCACGGAGCAGTGTTCCATGTCTTGCAAACGCCTCAAGCTGTTCGAGCAGATATATCTCTATCATATCATCACCTCATAAGGTATTACTGTTATTTATACCATTATAACATATCGGCATTGGACATACAAGGATAAATACGGTATAATCAAATCACCGGCGAGCCGCCGGACTCAATTTCGCGCTCAGGTTTATAAAAAAATTATAAATTATCGCCGTGTTTTAAATTCATTGCCAACTCAAATTATAAAACAAATGAGGTGATCGTTATGTCAAAAGCATTGATTTTATATTTTTCCGTTTACGGAACAGCAAAAATGACAGCCGAGGAAATCGCAAAGCAGACAGGTGCAGATCTTGTTGAAATCGAACCTGTCATTCCGTATGACAACGACAGAAATCATTACAATGCCCTTGCACGATATGCAAAAAAGGAACATGATGAAGATATGCGTCCTGAGATAAAGAATACTATCAGCATTGAAAACTATGATTATATCTTTATCGGCTATCCTATGTGGTGGTACACCTTTCCGATGATCATTTATACGCTTTTTGACAAATATGATTTTTCGGGAAAAACCATTATTCCGTTCAATACTCACGAGGGCAGCAGTGACGGCGGCACATACGATCAGATCAAGGAAATTGAGCGGGATGCGACTATTCTCGAGGGACTTCCCATCAGAGGCGGAGATATCGGCAATTCCGATTCACCGGAGCAGGTGAAAGATTGGCTGAACGGACTTGGATATTAAGACAAGGGAGGAAAATCAAATGAATCAATTTACTTACAGCTATCCTGTAAAAGTGTATTTTGGCGAGGCAGTTGCAAAGGAAAGTCTTGCCGCCGAACTGAACAAATACGGAAAAAATGTCCTTTTGGCATATGGCGGCGGCTCTGTCAAAAGAGTAGGCATTTATGATGAGATCATCTCCGCGCTGAATGAAGCAGGGAAGAATGTGACTGAATTTTCGGGTATTATGCCTAATCCCACTTATGCTAAGGTGCAGGGGGGTGCAAAGCTGGCAAGGGACAACAAGGTGGATTTTATTCTTGCGGTCGGCGGTGGTTCTGTGATTGACTGCTGTAAGATCGTTTCCGCGCAGGCGAAGCTCAGTGAAGATATCTGGGGTTTTGAATATGCCGATCATAAGACACCAACCAAATTCATTCCGATGGGTGCGGTTGTGACGGCTTTCGGAACAGGTGCCGAAATGAATAACGGTGCGGTGATCACCAACGAGGAAAAGAAAATGAAATCTCCGCTTTGGGGTGCATTTTATGATTTTGCCGTGCTTGATGTGAACTATACCACGACAATGCCCATGAAGCAGGTGATTTCAGGCTCTTTCGATACACTCAGTCACTGCATGGAAACCTATTTTGGTACGCCGAGAGAAACTAACCTCAGCGATGAGATCAACGAAGCGGTGATGAGAAATGTTATCAGAAATATCAGAGCAACGCTGAAAAATCCCGAAGATAAATTCGCACGTTCAGAGCTGATATGGGCTTCCGCTATGGCGGAAAACGGAATTCTGAAATTGGGTAAAATGACGGATTTCCAGTGTCATATGCTGGAGCATCAGCTGGGTGTCTATACCGACTGCAACCACGGTCAGGGACTTGCAGTGATCCACCCTGTGCTATATCAGCATATTTACAAAAATGCCGTTCCGCAGTTTGCAAAATTTGCCCGTAATGTCTGGGGCATTGCGGAAAACGGCAAAACAGAAGAAGAACAGGCTCTGGCAGGTATTCAGGCACTTGCTGACTTTATCAAAGAAGTCGGTCTGCCGACAAAATTCAGCGAAATGGATATCACCGATACCGACTATGAAGCGATTGCAAGATCTACTATCATTACAGGCGGCTGCTGCAAAAAACTCAGTACCGATGAGCTGCTTGAAATACTTAAAGAATGTAAATAAAGAGGCTAGGGGCTAGGGACTAGGATTCAGGTGGCAGGACTTGTCTATAAAGTGAACCCTGAATCCTGAACCCTGAATCCTGAATCCTATTTTAAAATCATATACAAAGGAGATCATCACTATGGAAATTATTACATTGAACAATGGAACGAAAATGCCGCTGGAGGGCTTCGGCGTATTTCAGATACCCGATGCTGCCGAATGTGAACAGGTGGTTTACAATGCCATCAGAACAGGCTATCGTCTGATCGATACCGCTGCTGCCTATATGAATGAAGAAGCCGTCGGAAAGGCTGTCGCAAAGGCGATCTCGGAAGGTCTTGTGACTCGTGACGACCTGTTTATCACGACAAAGGTATGGGTGCAGGACGAGAAAAACGAGGAAACAGCCTATCAGGCAGTGAAAACTTCGCTTGAAAAGCTTGGGCTTGATTACCTTGATCTGATTCTTCTTCATCAGCCGATGGGTGATTATTTTGCCGCCTACAGAGGTCTTGAAAAAGCGTATGAGGAGGGGATCGTCAAGGCAATCGGTGTATCAAACTTCTATCCTGCGATTCTTGCTAATTTCTGCGAAAATGTAAAGGTTATTCCTGCGGTCAATCAGGTGGAGCTGCACCCTTATTTTGCACAGGCAGATGCACTCGAAAATATGAAGGCTTACGGCATTGCTCCGCAGGCATGGGGACCTCTGGCAGAGGGCAAGCACGGCATTTTTACTGACCCCGAAATTGCTGCGATCGGAGAGAAATACGGCAAGAGCAATGCACAGGTCGTTCTCCGCTGGAATACGCAGAGAGGTGTTTCTATTATTCCGAAATCTGTCAAGGTGGAAAGAATGCAGCAGAATATTGATATCTGGGATTTTGCTCTGACAGAGGAAGAAATGGCAGTGCTTAACGCAAAGGATCTCGGTCACAGTGAGATCGTTGACCATGCAAGCCCTGCATTTGTCAAGGCACTGAACGGTATGAATATTCATGCATAAAGCAATATATGAAACACTGAACCACTACCGCTTAAAGGCGGTAGTGGTTCAGTGTCTGTTTCTGGCTTGTTTATCGGCTTTTGCCGGGTTTTTCGTGTGGAAAAGATCAGAATAAAAAGCGGAGCGTATTTATTGTGCATAATCACGAACAATTATAAATTTTCTCATTTACAGATAGATACTTAAAAAACAGGGATATAGCCTTGAAATGCTCAAGACCGAAAATAAAAAAGGACTGATAATTCATTCTTTTTGAGTGAACTATCAGTCCTTGTGTTTTTTATAAAATTGTCATTCTGATTTCTTTTGCCGCAGCAACAAGATTTTCAAGGCTTGGTATCGTTTCCTCATTGCCTCTTGTTTTCAGTCCGCAGTCGGGATTGACCCAGAGTTTTTTGGCAGGGATACGGTCAAGCATTTTGCCAAGAGCAGCTTTGATTTCTTCCTTTGCCGGGATTCTTGGAGAATGAATATCATACACGCCAGGACCAACTTCTGTGCGGAAGTTTTTCGCCTTGAGGACATCCAGAATGGTAAGGTCGGAACGGCTTGCTTCAAAGGTGATAACATCTGCATCCATATTGTCGATATCTTCGATGATATCGGCAAATTCACTGTAGCACATATGGGTGTGTATCTGTGTTTCGGGCTTGACACCGCTGTGAACAAGACGGAAAGCAGGAATTGCCCAATCAAGATATTCGCTGTTCCAGTCGCTTCTGCGGAGGGGCAGTTTTTCTCTGAGAGCTGCTTCGTCAATCTGAATGATATTGATACCGTTGGCTTCCAGATCAAGCACTTCTTCACGAATTGCCAAAGCAATCTGATAAGCACTTTCTTTCAAAGAGATATCCTCTCTCGGGAACGACCAGTTCAGAATGGTAACAGGTCCTGTCAGCATACCTTTCACAGGTTTGTCAGTAAGGCTTTGTGCATAGGATGACCATTTTACTGTCATGGGTTTTGCACGGGAAATATCGCCCCATACAACAGGTGGCTTGACACATCTTGTGCCGTAGGACTGTACCCACGCTTTTTCAGTGAAGAGATAACCGTCAAGGCATTCACCGAAATATTCTACCATGTCGTTTCTTTCAAATTCACCGTGCACAAGCACGTCAATACCGATTTGCTCCTGCAATCTGATACAGCCTTCGATTTTTTCTTTCAGGAAGTTTTCATAATCCGTTTCGGAAACCTCGCCCTTTCTGAAACCTGCTCTTGTTTTGCGGATTTCTGCTGTCTGCGGGAATGAGCCGATTGTTGTTGTGGGGAATAAAGGCAGCTGGAATCTTTCCTTCTGAATTTTCTCACGTTCAGAAAATTCAGGAAGTCTTGTAAAGTCTTTTTCGGACAAAGCATTTACTTTTTCTTTAATGGTTGTATTTTCGCCGCTTCTCGGCTGGGCAAAAAGCTTTGCATTTGCTTTATACTCAGCAGTTTCAAGCGGATTTTCGGATTCAAGGATTTTCTTGATTTCTGCAAGCTCGGTCAGCTTTTCAGTTGCATAAGCAAAATGCTTTTTATAGACATCGGAAAGTTTGGTTTCGTTTTTCAGTGTGTACGGCACATGAAGCAGAGAGCAGGAAGTACCGACAACAAAATCAATATTCTGATTTTTCAATTCATTCAGAATGTTTAATGTCTTGGAATAGTTGTTTTTCCAGATATTCTTGCCGTTGACAACACCTGCAAAAAGAAGCTTATCCTTCGGAAAACCGTTTGTTTTTACAAGTTCCGGCGTCTTTCTGCCTTCGATAAAATCAAGACCGATTCCGTCAAAATCAAGTGCGGTGACTTCGTGATAGCAATCTCTGATGTCCCCGAAATAGGTTTGCAAAAGAATTTTAACACCGTTTTTCTTAGCAAGAATTTTGTTATACAGTTTTTTAAAGAAAGCGATATCGTTGTCGGTCAGATCTCTGACAAGATACGGCTCGTCAAACTGAACCCACTCCGCACCGAGCTCTGACAGTCTGTTAATGATATCAATATATGTATTTGCAGTCGCTTCTGCAAAATCTTCTTTGGACTTTGTTCCCGTATATCTTGCCAGTGCAAGGAAGGTGAACGCACCAATGATAACAGACTTTGTTTTCACACCGTTTTCCAAAGCCTCAGAGAAAAGAGCAAAAGGTTTGTTGCCTGACAATTTAATTTCCGCATTGTCATCAATTTCGGGAACCATATAGTGATAGTTGGTATTGAACCACTTTTTCATAGCAAGGGCTTTGACATCACCTTTTTCGCCCTGATAACCTCTTGCTGCTGCAAAATATTCATCCAGTACAGATAAACCCAGTTCTTTGTATCTGGCAGGAACAGCATTCAGCAGAAATGCTGTATCAAGCATACCGTCATAAAAGGAAAAGTCGTTAGATGGGATAAAATCAAGATCGCTTTCCTGCTGTTCTTTCAGATTCTGCAATCTCAGTTCCTTAGCAGTGCTTTGAAGTTCTGTTTCGTCAATTTCGCCTCGGAAATATTTTTCGCTTGCAAATTTCAGCTCACGGAGTGAGCCGATTCTCGGATAACCTACGATAGATGTTTTCATCATTTATCTTTCCTTTCTGTTTTCAATTACAATATAACTATAAACCTATCAGTTAGATATGTAAAATATGAAAAATGTTCGGTTACCCATAGATTTATTCTATGTTTTGTGTTATGATGAGCATATAATCTATTTTAAGGAGAAATATTATGACTTTAAAACAGCTTGAATATGTTGTAAAAGCAGCAGAGAAAAATTCGATTACAGAGGCGGCAAAGGAGCTTTTTATCGCACAGCCGAGTCTTACGTCTGCTATTCATGAGCTTGAAGAGGAAATGGGTATCACAATTTTTTACCGTTCCAAAAGTGGTATCGAGCCAACAAAGGACGGCGATGAATTTCTCGGTTATGCCCGTCAGGTATTGGAA
>CACYDD010000249.1 GCA_902773065.1 uncultured Ruminococcus sp.
AATATAGATTGCTTCTGCTTCAAGCTCATCAAGATGCGAAAATGAACTCATCTGCTTTCCTCCTTAATACTTATTTGATTCCTTTTGATTGATATCAATTTCAATATTGCTGCCGTCCGTTTTTTCAACGATCCATTTCAGGATATCGCCGTTTTTCTCGGTATGTACCAGACTTCCCATACCGCCGATATCTGCACCGAGGTAGAATCGTATCGCATAAACGGGACATTCCTTGATACAGGAGGTACAGCCCCAGCAATCCTTCGGATATTTGATAAACGCCCGTCTGCTTTCGTCAAGTTTGATCAGACTTCCGGGACATACCGTACTGCATTTACCGCAGCCGATGCATTTCAGCTTATCAATCGTGATGCTCATAGACTTTTCCCCCTTCCACAAGCTCTCTGAATATGATATTCAGTTTTCCGTTCTCATAACGGGAGTTGACATATTTCAGGAAATTTTCATTATCCTTTTCCGGATAATCAAGATTTTCCGCAAAGCTGTGCCAGCGTGTTTCTTTTCTTGCTTTGAGGTGGGCAATCACGCTCCGACAGACGGTAAGTCTTTCCCTCAGCTCATAAATATACATCAGTTCCTGAAAATCTTCCGCATACAGTTCCTCGCTGAGCTTTTGCAGGGCTGCTATTTTGCTGTCGGCAATTTCCAGCTGCTTTTCATTGAAGCGGTAATTCGTTTTGATACCGCCTGCATAGGAATCCATGACGGTCTGCATGGCTTCTTCGAGCTGTTCTGTTGTAAAGCGTGTATTTTTATTTTTTGAGAGAAAACCTTCGGCTTCTTTAATTTTTTCGTTAGACGACTGACTGTCAATTTCGCCGGAATTGTTCTCTTTCAGGAAATCGATCACCGCATAGGCAGCAATTTCACCCTCTGCCAATGCACCGGTTACATATTTCTGAGGACAGCCGCCTGCTACATCACCTGCGGCATATAAGCCTTTAATTGTTGTTGCACGGTTGGTATCGACCCAATAACCGCTTGCGGTATGACCGCCGACAATATACGGTTCTGTTCCCTCAATCTCGACATTTTGCTGTGAGGGATTTTTGCCGCTTTCAATCCATTTCAGTGTCTGCGACGGTGCCATATTCAGGTAAGCCTTTATAAGAGATTCATCCTGTTCGGGGGTGATTCCCTCTGTTCGGAGGTAACAAGGTCCTCTGCCCTCCTGATTTTCGTTTACTGTGCCGTAAACACGCTCGGAAGTAGTAAGACCGTATTTGGTTTCATAAACCTCACCGAGGGAATTGATTTGTTTTGCGCCTACTCCCTGAGCAAGCGTACCTGTCGGTGCAATGGTATCCTTACAGCGCAGTGCGATAAAACGCATTTCAAATGTTGTCATTTCAGCACCTGCCCTGATTCCCATGGCATAGCCTGCCCCTGTATTAAACGGCGGATACCACATTTTATGCCTTGAGAATCCGGGATTATTCGGCTTATAAAGACCAGCCGCACCGCCTGTGGCAATAATCACTGCATTTGCTTCGATAATATAGAAGGTATCGTTTTCAATACCGATACCGAAAGCACCGTTGATACGATTATCGGAAACGGAATAATCCGTAATATTCACACGATTCAGGATTCTGACATTCGGCAGATTTTTCACAGCATCAGCCAGTATCGGCTTGATATTTTCACCATTGATTTTCAGGTTTCTGTTGCCTCTTGTCACATATTTGCCATTTCCATCTTTCAGTATCACCAGACCGAGCTGTTCCAGACGTTCTGTCACGGAATTCAGCCTTTCTGACATGGTAAGCAGCAAATCTTCCCTGACGATCTCATCGGCATCCTTCTTGGCATAATCCACATAATCCTGCGGCTTTCTGCCCTCCACGATATAGGCATTCAATGCGTTAACACCTGCGGCAAGACAACCGCTTCTTTTGATATGCGCTTTTTCACAGATCAAAACCTTTGCATCATTGTGTTCGGAAATGGTCAGTGCCGCATAACAGCCTGCTGTTCCGCCGCCGATAATCAGAACATCGGTTTTTATTCTTTCTGTCTTCAATATATTCACCTGCTTGATTTCAAAAGATAATTCTCTGCCGAATGAACAGCAACTGCTCCGTCAGCAGCAGCTGTAATCACCTGTCTGAGCTGCTTTGTACGGACATCGCCTGCCGCAAAGATTCCCTCCGCCGAGGTAGCACAGTCCTCACCGGCGATAACATATCCGCTGCCGTCCAGCTCTGCAATGCCTTTCAGCAGACCACTTTGTGGTACAGTTCCCACAGCGACAAATACACCGCTGACCTCAAGCTCCTCCATCACATTGTTTCTGAGAAACTTCAATGAATGTACCTTTTTATCTCCCGTTATTTCAACAGGCACGGCATTTAAGATAAATCTGATATTTTCTGTTTTGTTGGCAGCTGTCTGCAAAGCTTTGTTTGCCCTGAGTTCCTCTCTGCGATGGATCACATAGACAAGCTTTGCTGTTTTCGACAGCAGTAATGCGTCCGAAAGGGCAGTATCTCCCCCTCCGACAACCGCTACAGTCTTATCCTTATAAAACGCACCATCACATATTGCACAGTACGAAACACCGCAGCCGCTGTATTTGTTTTCGCCTTCAATATTCAGTCTGTTCGGTTTTGCTCCTGCCGCATAGATGATTGTTCTGGTTTCAATATCGCTGCAGTCAGACAAACCGACCTTATAGAAGTCATTTCCCTTTTGAATGAAAGTCACTTCTCCTTCGGTAAACTTAGCCCCCAAAGACAAAGTATGTTCCCGAAATTTTTCTCCAAGGTCAAAACCGCTTTCGCCATAAAGACCGGGATAATTTTCGACACGCTCGCTTTCAGCGATCTGTCCTGTTCCCTGATATTCTTTTTCAATCACCAACGCATTCAGCTCAGCCCGGCTTGCATAAATCGCTGCCGTAAGTCCGGCAGGACCGCTGCCGATGATAATGATGTCATACATCTTAACCAATCACCAATTCTTCTTTTTCTGCATCATTGCCGCTGATTTTGAATGAATTCAGCACAGGATTTTCCCTGTCCATCAGCGATAAAATCATATAGCTTGCACTGCTGTCATAGGCAAGTCTTTTATCCTCTTCCGACGGTCTGGACGGCGATTCGGGGTGTGAATGCCAGTTTCCCAGCGGCACAAGTCCGTTTGCCCTCATATCCTTGACAGCCGCAAGCTGTTCTTTCGGGTCAAGCGAAAAATGCTCGTTGGAATGGTCAATATTCGTCAGCAGATAGACCTTTTTGATAATCTTGTCACTGCCGTTTTTCTCCCCTGCAATCAGACCGCAGGCTTCGTTCGGAAGCTCCTTTTCGGCATGAGCCAGAATTTTTTCGTAATCTTCTTTTGCTAAAGTTATCATAATACACCGTCACATTCTGCCTGTTCGTAATCGATAAGCTCTGTAATTGTGGGGTTTGTTCCGCATACTGCACAGTTGCAGGTATTTGTCGGAAGCTTGATTTTACGGAAATTCATTTTGAGTGCATCATAAGTCAGAAGAT
>CACYDD010000250.1 GCA_902773065.1 uncultured Ruminococcus sp.
AAAATAAAGATAAACCATGGAAATATAAAGAACCGGTTAAGGCTATGGAAGGGATTATTGCTGAGGATGAACAGTGCAGGCGGCCGCTGCCACGATAATGCACGTTGTGAAAGTATGTGGACCAGAATGAAGGAAGAACTTTTTTACAGCAGAAACCACAAAACAGAAGATTATTCTGTTTCGGAACTAAAATCTATGGTATGGCGTTACTTCATATATATTTGGGAAGATTTTTTTGGTGACATTTAACGATCCTCCTTTTTTGTCTGGCATAATCATATATTATTGTCTGGCAAAAGTCAATAGTTTTTTAAATTTTATCGCAAAAATACCGCCCCGATTTTCTCAGGACGGTAAATTCATGAAGCAATTCCAAGCCTTTTGTCTTGCGGTGTATTCAAGCCTTTTTTGAAGGTTTTGGAAATCTCATCATCTGTTTCCACCATTTGAAAGCCCCCTGTTGTCAAACATTACATATTTAAAATACTATTGATTGTTTCCTCACTCATACCGCTTTTACGCATTTTTTCTATAACCTGACTTTTACCTTTCTCTATACCTTTTTCTATACCTTTTTCTATACCTTTTTCTTCACCTAAACCATACCCACGCTCATAACTTTCTTCCATCATAGTATTGTAGTCATACAAAGCCTTTTGTCTTGCGGTGTATTCGAGTCTTTTTTGCTGATCTGCACTGATTTCTTCAAGCGTTTCATAGGCTGTTTTCAGATAGTCATTTTGTTTTGATAACATCTCAAACTCCTCCTTATTTTCAGCTTTGATGAATTTGATCCAGTCATAAAGTGCTGTGCCGTCGTTTGCCTGCGGAAGCTTAGGGAGTTCCACAATATGTATTTCCATAATATCTGTGTACTTGATATTTTCTGTATCCTCTCTTAAATGATACACCGTATGGAAACGTTTTGTCTGACCGATATACTCAAAATCGAGAATATTGATCCCGATACATTTTTTGATGTTGGTATACTTCTTGTCGATACCTACCTGTTCAACAAGCATTTTTGACACATAAAACGTGCTCCTGTCTGCCCATGCAGACATATAGGCAAGCTGTATTTCGATATCAATTTCTGTATCGTCATTCATGATCAATCTGACATCAAGAATTCCCTGCTTTTCGTCTTCATGTTCCTTAGGCAGATTGGTGTTTAATAACACTGTCGATTTTATCCTTGTGTCCTCAATATTCAAAACAGCACTCAGAAATCCTTTACGAACAATATCATTTCGCATTAGTTCTTTGAACGCAAAATCTACTTTTGGAAGCATGATAAATTCGCTCATCAAAACCATCTCCTCTTTATCAATATCATACCACATTTATCTTATTTTTACAATCGTTTTAATTGTAAAAATCCCCTTTGATACAGATGATACAAATGCAGGAAGATGTTATTTTCTGAATATGACTTCATTCGCCAGAGCGAATATCTCTCTCGTGACAAGATTCGCTGTCAGGTATCTCGGCGTATCTGCACTGACCGCTCCGCAGCGATAACCCTGCCGTCTGCATATGATCGATGCACGGTATTCGTGATACCAATCGGTAACGATCGCAAGATCCTCGCTTAGTCCGTTCTTTTTGATGATTTCCTCCGAAAAGCTGATATTTTCGTTCGTGTTGGTTGACCTGTCCTCAAGGTAAAGCCTGTCGGGAGAGATTCCCTTTTCGGTAAGGTAGTTATACATACACTGTGCTTCACTGATCTGCTCATCGTCACCCTTGCCGCCCGACAATACCGCCTTTGCCTCAGGCTTTGCCGTTAAATACTCATAAGCGGCATCCAGTCTCATCCGCAGCGTATGACTTGGTGCAGTACCCTTTACCTGACAACCCAGTACCACAACAGTCGCACCGTCTTCGGGCGGTTTTTTAGACCCGTATATCATCAGTCCCAATGCTGTTCCCGTATATATCACAAACAATCCGACAAAAATAAAGAATACCGTCACTGCCGCTTTCCCTGCTTTCGTTTTTCTGAATTTTGACACCAGCTTTTTCAAAGGTTCAAAAATTACTGCACAGCCTGCCGTTACTGTAAAAATAAATATCCCCATCACACTGCCGAATGCGATAAACCTCGAATCCAGATACCAGTAGATCATAAAAGCCGAACCGACAATCACAGCCGCTCTTATGATGATTTCTGCTATTTTTCCTTTTCCGATTTTCTTTTGAACTTCTGTATTCTCCATTTTTTACACTCCATTTTATTTTGAATATCTTACACTAATTATAATCCATTTAATGCGGCAATGTTACAAAAAAATTTAAATTTTTTTCAAAAAACCACTTGACTTTTAAAATATACAACCTGTTATCATTTAGTTACAAAATATTACAAAAAATAAACTGTTGAAAAGTTATTCACCATATCAACATGGGGTAAAACCCGATGTATTCAACTTTTCAACCGAGTTTTCAACATTCATTCACGGAGTTTTCCCCTCTTTTAACATAGTTTTCAACATTTACACATTGTATAATTCTAATTCAGAATTATTACGTTGAAAAAATAATCTTCATAAAAATAAAAAAACAATTTTGTAATCAATAATTGAGAATCCTTCCGTAAAAACCGCCCACAAAATCATAAAATACCCCCCACTTCGGAGGATAAAAGGTTAATATGATGATCAAAAATATCATCGCCATTAAGGACAGAATAAGCGGCACACAGAAAATTTCACACATAACTTTGGAAGCATACAGTCTGTAGCCAACAATTTGTGCAAGTATGATTCCCAGACCGCCTGCTGCATATACGGTATATTCCGAAAAATTTACCGGCAGAAAATGAAACAGCATTGAAACCGACAGCACCGCTGCACACAAGACATACATTCCAATCAGTTTGGAACACACAAAATGCAGCAGTGACGGCCGCAGACAGGAGAGCTCAATGATGATCCAGTTGATATACACCAGACCAAACGGCTTGTAAATTTCCCATGCAGAATTGTTTACACTTGATATGATCAGACTCCATGCTGCTTTATCCGACCATATATAGGAAAAATGAATGATCAGTCCGCACCCGAAGATCATCACCGCACCAATATAAGGAAATAATTTCTTCACGCTATCACCGTTTGATTATATGAAGAGCCTGAAAAAAATATAACCTCTGCACAAGAGCTGTGCAGAGGTATTTGTTCATTGATCAGAACAGTGAAAGCTTTACAATCGTTTTTGAGGAAACAGCACCAAGGATGCCGTCAACATCTTTAACTTCAAAGGAAACCATATTGTCAGGGTTATCATAATCCTTTGATACACCGTCATCCTCATACATCAGATATTCAATATTATCATCTGTATAAGCAATGATCTCAAACATAGAGGTATCCATATTGTCAGTACACTGTGTCGTACGGCAAAGCGGCAGAAGTTTGTTTTTGCGTATAAAAAGCGGTACTTCATTAATGGCAGCCGGAATATAGTGCATACCCTTTTTCATGATCTGATATCTGCGGACAGAAGACGACTTGAATACAACCAGAAGCATATCCTCGGGAAGATATACATATCTTCCGATCGCATTCTGTTCATAGATCGGTGCGATCATAATGCTTTCACCGACAAGCAGCTGATCTTCAACCGTTCTTGCGAAATTATCCGCCGGATATTCAAATGAAAGCGGCTTGAACATCATATCATTGTTCAGGCACGATTTCATATATTCACTGTAAAGATACGGAATCAGGCTATAACGGATCGACACAATATTTCTGAAGTCCTCCGTATCACCAAGGTTATAGCACTCCTGACGGCGTGTGCCTGCTGCTGCATGGTTACGCATCAGCGGTGTAAAGATACCGAATCCAAGCCAGCGCATCATAAGATCTCTTGTACAGTTCGCACCAAACCCACCAAGGTCTGCACCGCTGTAAAGATAACCGCACATATTCAGAGACGGCATCATTTTGATATTAAGAAGAAGATGTGACCACCATGACTGGTTATCACCTGTCCAGATACCGCCCCAGCGGTGACTTCCGATATAGGACGCACGAGAGAAAAGCAGTAATCTCTTATCTGGTGCGATCTGATCAAATGCTTCGCCTGCAGCTCTGGTCATGTTGGCACCGTAAAGGTTATGTACCTGATCGTGACGGACAATGTTACCGTCCATATTATGATAAAAGCTTTGATAATCCTTCATTCTGTTGGAAAGGCCTGATACCTTATCTCTCAGCTCAAAGAATTTTCCCGGCTCATTAGTATTGAAATCAAAATCATCGAGATATTCCTTTGCCTCCTGAATCCCTTCTTCTGTAAAGAACATTGCAGGCTCGTTCATATCATTCCAGAAGCCTTCAATACCGCTGTCGATCAGCACCTTATATTTTGAACCGAACCACATTCTTGCATTTGTATTCATAAAATCAGGAAAATGGGTTCTTCCCGGCCAGACACCGGCAACAAAATCCGAACCGTCGGCCTTTTTGCAGAAAAGCTGATACTGTTTGCCTTCCTCATAAATATCATAGCCTTCTTCGATTTTAACACCTGCATCAATGATCGGTACAAGGCGAATTCCCTGTTCTCTCATTTCCTTAACAAATTCAGGGAAATTCGGGAAACGCTCCTCACTTACCGTGAAGTCCTTATATCCTTCCATATAATCGATATCAAGATAAACTGCATCAAGAGGAATACCACTGTCACGGTACTTTTTGACAACCTCACGAATCTCGTCCTCACTCATATAGCTCCAGCGGCTCTGCTGATAGCCGAAAGCCCATTTCGGTGCAATATAGCTTCTGCCAATCATTTCTCTGAACTGCTTTACAATTTCGTAAGCACTTTTGCCTTCGATCACATAAACCGTAAAATCCTTACAGCCCGGCTCAATATTCAGCATATCATAGGAAGTATATCCGATATCAAATTTTACCTCACTTGCACAATCAATAAAGAATCCAACGCTGATCATACCGGTAACAACAATAAAATTATGCGCTCCGTAAAGTGACTGTTTTTCCTCTGTCTGATACGGTTCATCGGAGCAGAAGCTGCGGTAAAGTCCGCCTCTTTTATTCATTCCTCTGTTAGCTTCGCCCAGACCATATACAATATCATCGCTTTCCATTGCATAATTGAATATGATCTTATCATTCATTTCTATCTCGCTGAGATACTGAACAGGACCTTCCTCCTGCTCGATCTGAGCAACGACGGCATTTGTCTCGATCGGATTACCATAGACATATTTTTTCACCATATTAAGCCCTCTTTCCGAACCGGATGTTCACGGTTTCAATTTTCTCAATCTCACTTATTATAACACATCCTTCTGCAAATTTCCACTTTTTTTACACATTTGTAACTTTGAACAATTTTATTTTACAGAAAAAAGCTGTAACGCAAATACGTCACAGCTTCGTTATTATTTTTGTATATAGTTGTAGTCTTCCTGACGGATATATTCAATCATTTCTTCCCTGCCCTCAACTGTCATCGGGAAAGTGCGCTCGGAAACAATGTCATCCTTGCTTTTGTCGTAACAGTATTCTCCATGCCATATTTTCACTGTCATTGTTTCCTCGGATGTATCCGGTATAATGATATAGTGAAACAAAAAGTTACATTCCGTATAATCGTTATTATTTTCAAACCACATGATCTTTGGCAAATCTTCGCACAGCATCATTCTCACCACCTTATAAAAATCACGCCCGGGAAATCATACCCGGACGTGTGTACGTTCTCTATCAAAGAGCAGTCTTAGCCTTCTCAACAAGAGCTGTGAAAGCTTCAGGATCAGAAATTGCAATCTCTGAAAGCATCTTTCTGTTAAGAGTAATATCAGCCTTTTTCAGACCGTTGATGAATGTAGAATAGTTGATGCCGTTAGCCTTGCAGCCTGCGGAAATACGTGTGATCCAGAGTCTTCTGAAGTCACGCTTTCTCTGCTTTCTGCCGATGTAAGCATAGTTGCCGCTCTTCATAACAGCTTCTTTTGCCATCTTGAAGTGCTTGCTCTTTGCACCCCAGTAACCCTTAGCGAGCTTTAAAATCTTTTTTCTTCTTTTGCGTGTTGCTAACGCACCCTTTACACGTGCCATATGATATACCTCCGATAATCTGTCTTAGTAGTGATACAAACCTGCCCCCGTATTATTTGTAAGGGATCAGCTTTTTGATTGCTGCTACATTTGTTTTGTCGGCAGCTACTGTCTTTCTCAGACCTCTTTTACGCTTGGTTGTCTTTTTATTGAGGATATGTGACTTATTAGCGTGTGCACGAATTACTTTTCCGTTCTTA
>CACYDD010000251.1 GCA_902773065.1 uncultured Ruminococcus sp.
AGAGCTTCACAAGTCACTTCTCGAAGGTGCTTCATGGCATCCGGCAGATCATTACTTCATCCTCAGAGATCTTCCTGAGTATATCGAGACAAAGATCAAGGTCAACAACGACTATAAAGACAAGAGAGCATTCGGTTACAAGTGTCTCAAGAACACAGCTAACTGCGGTAAGTTCTCATCTGACCGTACGATCCTTGAATATGCAAGCGAACTCTGGAAGGTTAAGTCTAAGTAATCAGTAGTCTGTAAATATAATACGGGTATGTCGCTGCAGGTGACATACCCGTTTCTTTTTACAATCACAGAAGGGAGGGGGAAGTGTATGCTGAATACCGAAATTCTGAAAGAATTTGGGTTTGAGCCTGTAACAGAGGGATATTATGTCAGCAAAATCGGAGAAATATCTGTCTTGCTCGAAGAAACAGACTCGGAATTGAAATTTATCGTATACTGCGCCCCGGCAAGAATCGATACCGATTATGAGCCGGATACTTTTCTGAAGAAGGTAACATCAGGAACCGGATGCAAACACGCCTCATATGCAGCCAGGGAAATACGTTTGATTTTTTGTTCGGGAACGGATGAGATTGCTATGGAAAACGTCCGTTCGGCACAGGAGGCAATAAAAAAGGTTTATCAGGAATTTGATTTGCTCCCGTCCTGTATGAAGTGCGGTCGTGTGACAAAAGTAAAAATGTATACAGACGACGATAAACCGGGTCCGATTTGTGATGTATGCCGGAGTGAGGATGCTCTGCGCAGAAAGCATGAAAAAATTATTGAAGCTTCTCACGCCAAACCGGAGATATCGTTTGAGGATAATTTTTTTTATTCCGTCAAGGTCACGGCAGGTCCGGCAATTCGTGCGGGAGTTAAGGCGGGGCTGATCGGCGGAGCAATTGCGTTTTTATTTGCAATGTTTGGAATAGGTGTTAATGTATTTTATTTACTGTACTGGATACCGGGAACCGTAGCAGGTTATCTGACTGCCCACAATATACAGACCATGTCAGGTTGTTTGACTTCAGCTTCCAGATATGTCATCGGAACTATTTCCTCATTGACGACTATATTTATCATTTCATTTATAGGAATGTGTATCACTTTGCTGCTTTTGCAAGGAACTCTCCTAATCAATATTGTGGCGTTTCTTGGAACGTTTTTTAGAAGTTTTTTAGGACTCATGCAGATTGCTCTCGGACTAAGCGGATTTTTTATTGCGGAAGTATTCACCCTTGTGATCGATCTCGGAGATTAATAATTCAATGATTTGAAGATGTTGAAGATGTATCCTTATTTCTGATAATATTTGTGTGTTGAAAAAAATCGTTTTTTGGTGTATAATAGAGTCGGATCAACTGATAATGATGTGGTATCGGGAGGTGAGACCGTGACAGAAAGCGAGTTTCAGGAATTTTTGATAACGGTGGGATATCGCTATAATACAAAATCAAAATCTGCCTTCAATACCTTTGAAGGATTTCATACGATCATTCATTTTAATGATAAGGAAAACAGATATTCGCTGACACTGGGAGCGGCTGCCAATGATTTAGGAAAGCTTCTGGAACAGATTGACAAGTTTGCAGCGGAGAATAAATCCTATATTGCCAAAAGCAGCTATAAGGACAGAAGGATCAGGATGAATATCCGCATGACGATCGACTCCGATATTGATAAAGAGAATCTGAAGGAAGTTGCTAAATTTATCAAAGAACTTTGTAAAAGCGAGATCATTACACCGGTATGTCGTGTGTGTGCTGCAAACAGAAAAACAGGATTGTATGTGATAGGAAGAGAGCTTGTACCGGTATGTGACAGCTGTATCGTCAAAAAACGCAGACAGTATGAACACAGGCGTGATAAGTTTATCAAGAAAAAGCAGAATATGCCTGCCGGGATCTTTGGCGCGTTTTTTGGTGCGGCGATGGGTGCTGCGCTATATATATTGTTGTATCAGATCAATTCGCTGTACGGTATTTTTGCCGGGTTTATCGTTGCATTTTGTTTTGCAGGTTTTGTGATAACAGGAAAGAGAGCAACAAAGCTCAGTGCAGTGATTTGTGAAATTATCTCTGTGTTGGCGTTTGCGACAGCTGAATATATGGCTCAGATTGCCAATATGGCGGTGCTGATCGAGCAGCACGGCGGCGGTATCGCTGTGTCAGAA
>CACYDD010000252.1 GCA_902773065.1 uncultured Ruminococcus sp.
ACTCTTTAAAAAAGTTGCCGTAACGGTTCATATATATCGGCCCGACACAATTCATCAAAAAATCTACAGGTGGTTTTTCCCCTTGACTTACTTCGTTAAGCAACGGCTTATACTCGGCAATCAAAGCCTCTTCCAAATACAACATCTCTGCCTTCGACCTGCAAGGGAAAACTACGATATATTCTACCCAATTCAAATATTTTTTATTTTTTGAAAGATTCGAACGGCCGGCAAAATGTTCACTCAACCGACGATCCACATTTGTAGTGGATCCGACATATATCGTTTCAGCTGAACTCGTCTCCATCGAATAAACAAAATAATCATATCCGTAATCTGAAATGCCGAAAAAAGGCGCCTCCTTTTCATAGAGGTCTGCCTTATCAACATAAAGAAACCCATCTATCCAATAAAGATGGCAATGCTGCGTTATTTCATCATAAAACTGATGCCCGCCAGGCCACTTACACGCCACAGCAATATCGCTCAACGCTATCAATGTGATCTCGGTATATCCGATTTTTTCTTTTATTTCACGGAACGCCGCGTTTGAACAAACATCTGCAATCGCATTTATTGTCATACGTCCCCATTTCCCTCTTCTTCGTCGGCAGATCATAACTCTTGCACCATTTTCGAACAGCATTGTCCGAAACACCGTACATCTTCCCAATCTGCACGAACGACTTGTCCCGTATAAGCTCCGCCAACTCTTCCTTCGAAGGCCGGTCAACTTTCCTGCGCTCTTCCATCGCGCACACGGGACAAAACTTAGCGTCTTTTGTCACAATCTCAGCCCCGCATTTTTCGCAGAAAAACTGCGGTTTTATCACCTGAATCTTGTTATACGTGCCTTTATTCCTTCCGCGGTAAGTTGCTGTCTGGCTATCGCAATTCGGACAAAGAAGACGCAAATTATCCGGCTCATTATTGTCGTGCACGCCATCAATATGATCCAACACCAAATGCAGCGGCTTATCATTCCAAACCGGTCCCAACCCGCAAATGTAACACCTTTCTTCCAAATAACCTTTTTCAATCGCACGCTTTGCCAGCCGCCTCGTATCAGAATACTGGCTGTTTCTGCAAAACACCTCATCATCGGTTTTTACGCGACCAATCCCACCCCTATGGTCATACGGCTTACCAAACGTAATGCCCAGCAACTCGTTTCGTCTTCCGACCAGCCTAAAATTACGGCTGCCGGTCGTGCTCATACCCAACTGACGTATCACATCTGACGCACACGCGGATTCCGCGACAATCTGTTTATAAACATCGTCCGGTGTAGTAAAAATCTTGCTGTCACCCATATTCAAACACCTGCCCAATAAAAAACAAACATTATCAACTGTCGCACATATTATAACCCGAAATATCTCAATTATCAACATAAATCAACAAAAACCCAAACACCCCCGGGTGTAACACAAGAATGCCCTGTTGGTGAACTATAAAACAAAAAGGAGATTAACACTATGGCAGCATATAATAAAGACAAAATCGATGTGGGAGCTAAAAAATATACCACCCAATGGGACTGGGATAAACTGTACCACATCGCCAAAATGCGCACAGCGGCTACACAAACATACACTGCCCTCCGACCCATCATCGAAGCACTCCATGCGCACGCACAGACTTACGACTATCTGCACCAAATGCACCAAAGACTGCGATATGCAATCGACCCTCACAGCGGCTCGACGGAAGCATATAT
Organism: uncultured Ruminococcus sp.; assembly: GCA_902773065.1. GTDB lineage: Bacteria > Bacillota > Clostridia > Oscillospirales > Acutalibacteraceae > UBA1213. The sequence goes on from CACYDD010000252.1 coordinate 1,721, forward strand.
GCTGATGTACCTCAGCGAAGTCGAATCATTCGAAGATTTCATTCTCTTCGCATACGGTGCGTTCTGCCAAAGGCATGACAACTCCCGGCTGTCCACAAAAATAACAGGCCTGCACGTTTATGAAATCAGGCACATCATTTACTCAAAATTTAAAGACAAATTTGGTAGTTTTTACATAAGCGGAACGACAGACCCGCTCCTAAACTGCTTCATGGAGCTCCTGAATCTTCAGAAAATCTCTGCAGATCCTAATGAGCAGTTATCCGCTTTCATGGATCAACTCTTTGCTGATATGCTTGCCACAATCTATGCGTACCACGTCCCAGTCTTAAAAGAACTTCATATTCTTTAACAACGAACAGGGGTATCTCAACAAATGAGATACCCCTGTATGGCTTTCCACATAAAATCATCCATTTTTAAAACCATAATAACCCAAAAACCCTCTTCTACACTCTGTTACAAGCCTACGGGTTCACTCTTGTAACGACCCCTTTATCCAAAATAGTGCACGAAAGGAGAACCCGTATGCCTAAAACAAAGACTTCCAGACAAGAAAAACTCAACGAAACGCTCGACATGCTTGAACAGGGCGTCAAAGCATTCTTCGACAGCGATACGTACCACAAGTTCATCACCGTGATGGCGCGTTTTCCGAACTACAGCCTGAACAATCAGATTCTGATTGCCATGCAGATGCCCGAGGCAACCCGTGTTGCTGGCTTTACCGCATGGAAAAACGACTTCAACCGGATCGTCAAAAAGAACAGCAAAGGAATCCGTATCATCGCCCCAATGACGTTCAAGAC
>CACYDD010000253.1 GCA_902773065.1 uncultured Ruminococcus sp.
CGGCACCGAAAATATTTGCATAGCTTACTATTTTTTCTCACATTACAAGAAAGCCGGAATCGGGTGCAGTTATTTCTTCGATATCGTCAAAACGATTTCGGGTGTATTCTGTGAAAATCGCCTGTTCTTCCCTGTCAAGATCAAATTTTACGGCAATATCTTTCAGTGTCATATGCTGACCATCGGGGTCTATTTTATGCAGCATTTTTTCAAGCGTATTAATGATCGTCTTCTTATCGTCAACGCCTATTATGTTCATATACTCGCCTCCGTTTTCTTCGATGCTTTCGGTAAAGTGATAACTGCAATGCAGCCGTCCTCTGTGAAGCTTATCTTTAGTGTTCCTTTGCACAGGATCTCAATACGCTTCCGGGCGTTTTCTATGCCTACATTATAATGCTCTCTTTGAATATCTGTAAAGTCTGCACCGATACCGTTATCGGTGATCATTATGGTAACATCATCATCGGTTTCTTCTGTCTTTACGATCACCTTGCCCGTACCGTTATGTCTTGTGAGAGCACCGTGCTTTATGGCATTCTCTACAATAGGCTGAACTGTCAACGGCGGAACCATAAATCCTGTAGCTTTGAGGTCAAAGATAACTTCAAAATCTACATCTGCTCCGGCTTTTTCAAGGGTTATAAATTGCTTTATGTGTTCAAGCTCCATGCTGAAAGGCAGCGGCTTGTCGGATTCAAGTGAATCTATATTTGCTCTGAGATAATTCCCGAAAACAACTATCAGATCTGCGGCGGTTTCGCCGTCAGTATAGCACAGGGACTGTAATGTAGCAAGCGAATTGAATATAAAATGGGGCTGTATCTGCATCGTCAGCAGCTTTACTCTTTCCTGTTCAAGCTCAATGCGGCTCTCGTACAGTTTCTTTTGCGTTTCGCTGTAGCTGATGGCTGCAAGGAAAAAGTAGTAGATAATTATTTCGACTACTGCGACAGCTTCGGTTTGCCCTTCGGCAAAGCCTTCAGTTTCGCCTATTGCTGTGATAATAGTTGATAATGCCATAAAGCCCACAATCAATCCCTTTGAAACCGAGCGTTTGCTGATGAATATAACGGAATACGCTCCGAGCATCACCACATAGAAACATAACACGATGACAGGAAAATCAGACAGAGGTCCTCCATAATAATTATGTGCCTTTTCAAAATAATAGATTATATGTGTGTCAAACAAGTCGATAAAAACCAAAACACAATTTATAATATACGGCACAGCCATAAGAAGCTTTCTTTTAATCGGGGCAACAAGATACAATTCAAGCATTGCTGTCAGCGGATACAGCCAATATACCATTGCCGTTTTGATATATAACAGCTGATAGTCCCACATATACAGATCGCACATATCTTCAAAGGCTTCGCAAAGGGTAAGAGTAAAAACGATACCCATGATACCCCAGACATATCGCAAACCGTCTATCTTCATTTTACGGTTTGCGATCAGCAGTACCGTAAGGGAAGCAAGAAGCAGCAGGGTAATATAATTATTCGTGATATATGTCATAATGGTGTAATCCGTCATTTTTATCATCTTCTCTCCAAAAAACTGGTACATATTCATTCTATCATTGATATTATGAAATTTCAATAAATCTATATCAGAAAGAATGTATTGCAGTTTCGACAATTATTCGGTTATAATATGCAATTTTAACAAAGCTTTGGTTTTTTGAAAGATCTATCGAAAAACGGCTTGATTTGTTGCGGATTTGTTGCACCCTGTATGCTACAATAAAAAAACTTGATTTTTCAAGCTAATAATTATCATAGAGAGAGGGTGAAAATAATGAATAAACCAATGATAATGAGGATAGTCGGCATTTTAATAGTTCTTTTTTCTATCGGTTTTGTTGTCTTTTCATTCATTAGTACTCAGAACTATGTCAAAACAGAGGCAACAGTCATTTCTGTTGAGTATGACCCAACGGTCATATATGATCCTGATGATGCTACCACGACTGACGATCATATCGTTACAATGGAATATATTGTTGACGGAAAAAAATACACAACAGAGATCCATGCAGAGCAAAATGACTATTCTGTAGGACAGAAAACAGAGATCAGGTATGATCCTCATGATCCGCAGAGTACTGCTGTTGGCAATATGACCCTGCCCGTACTGATCATATTCTGTGCAGTTGCTTTGGTGGTCGGTATCATTATCTTTATCAAGGCATAACGGTATTCTTGGGTGAGAAAAAAGGTAAAAATGTCTTAAAGTGCAGCAACACATACAAATGTTGCTGCACTTTGAACAATTAACACGGTTTTTAGCTCTGTATTTTTGTACTGCTTGAAAATTCACCGGAAAATGCCTTAATTTGTTGCGGATTTGTTGCACCCTGTGTGCTAAAATAAAACCGATTAGCGATAACTCTCGTTTTCGCTGATATTTTGTACAACAATACACAATTGGAGGTATTCAAAATGAAAAGATTTATTACACTTTTTCTTGTGCTTGCCCTTGCAGGCACAATGGGAGCAACCGCTGCTTTTGCAGCACCCGATGAAGACCCCACAAACACTAGCACAACCCAAGCAGATAAGGTACTGCTGAGGGTCAACTGCTACGGTGACGGTCAGCTTGCAGCTACTGAGGACGGCAGCGAACCTGTATTTGATGACGAATACCAAGATACGTCCATTGCCTACAATATGGACAAGGGCGCTACCGCCAAGGTCAAGGCAAGGGCTGCTGAAGGCTATATGTTCATGTACTGGGCAGACGAGGATACGGAAACGATCTATTCTATGGAGGATACCATTGAGATAACAATGGACAAGCCGCTGAGCCTGATCGCCTATTTTGAGATCGATGCAGAAAGGGTACTGCTCAGAGGCGGTGTTGAAGGCGAGGGAATGATTGAAGGCACAATGGACGGCAGCGAACCTGAGTTTGATGATGACTTCCCGACACAGTCCGTCACACTGAATGTTATCAAGGGCGAAACAGCCAAGCTGAAAGCAAAGCCCAAGGAAGGCTATATTTTCGTAGCATGGGTGAATGGAGATACTGATGAGCTCTATTCCATGGATGATACCGTCGAAGTGGAAATGAACGAGCCACTGTATCTGGTCGCATATTTCGATGTGGATGCAGAGAGATTTCCTGTAATGGTCAATGTGGAAGGCTGCGGATCGCTTGCATGGAGCGAGGACGGTTCTGAGCCCGAATTTGACGAATACCACGATACATCACTTGCATTATCCATTGTTGACGGAAGAACTGTTACTCTACTGTTACTCTTAAGGCAAAGCCGGATGAAGGCTACAAATTCCTGTTCTGGTATGACGAGGATAAAAAGGAAGTAGTTTCTACAGAAGATACAGTCAATGTAACAGTGACAGAGGGAATGAAGCTCAGAGCATATTTTGATTTGGACGTAGAAAGAGTCCTGCTCAAAGTCAATACCGAGGGCATGGGACAGATCGTAGGTGACGAAATGGACGACGATCCCCAGTTTGATGACGATACGCCCTTCCAGTCCCTTGCTCTGAATGTGCTCCCCGGCAATACCGTTGTAATCAAGGCTAAGGCAGACGATGGCTATAAGTTTGTCGGCTGGAAAAATATTGCGGACGGCAAGATTGTTTCCACAGATGCCACCTACAATGTAGAAGTAAATGAAGCTATGGAGCTTGTTGCGGTATTTGAGCTGATTGAAAACAATGATGACAACAACGACAAGAAAGACGCTGACGATAAGAAAGACAATTCCGGCAGCAATAATACCCCCGCAAACGGAACAAACACAACCACCAACAATACTTCCGCAAGCGGCACAAACACAACCACCAATAATACTTCCACAAGCACACCCGCCACAGGTGACGCCGCTTCCGCAGCAGCTCTTGCATCGGTAACACTCGGCAGCCTTGGTGCAGCATTAATGTTCAGCAAGAAGCACAGGAAAGACGAAGAATAATTCAGGTTATTATTTCGGCAGGAACAATAAGCCCTCCGCAGAGAAATCTACGGAGGGCAATTATAAAGGAGAGTAAATATGAAAGCCAAATCAATTTTAGCAGGAATTTCAGCGGTACTGCTTATCTCTTCAATGGCAGCACTTTCCGGCTGCAGCAGCTCAGATACACAGACGAGCACAACATCGAAGAACGAAACAGTTTCACAGACTGAATCTAATACGACTTCACAGACAGCTCTGTTCACCACACCGATGGAACGTCTTTCTCTGGAGGCAGAGGATTCGCCTGAGTGGGTCACAAAGCTTGACGCTGCAAAGGATGCAAAG
>CACYDD010000254.1 GCA_902773065.1 uncultured Ruminococcus sp.
AGAGCTTAGAGAATCAGATATAGGAACTGATGTAAGAGTGGCAGGCTGGGTAGAAAATATCCGTGACCACGGCGGCGTTATGTTCCTTGATATCCGTGACCACTACGGAGTTGTACAGGTAGTGGTACACAATGAGGAGCTTCTTGCAAATATCAATAAAGAATGTACCGTTACCGTCAGCGGTAAGGTGACAAAGCGTGATGAGGATACCATTAATCCCAAAATCGCAACAGGTACGGTGGAGATTCACTCCGAAAGCATTACCGTTCTGGGTAAAGCACCTTCCGCTCTTCCTTTTGAAATACAGACTTCCACAGAGGTCAAAGAGGATGTACGTCTTAAATACCGTTTCCTTGACCTCCGTAACCGCAAGGTGCATAATAATATTGTTATGAGAGCTGAGCTGATGACCTTCCTCAGAAATAAAATGGCAGAACTCGGTTTTCTTGAGATCCAGACACCGATCCTTTCCTGCTCCTCTCCCGAAGGTGCAAGAGATTACCTCATTCCGAGCAGAAAGCATAAGGGTATGTTCTATGCCCTTCCGCAGGCACCGCAGATTTTTAAACAGCTGTTGATGGTATCGGGTTTTGATAAATATTTCCAGCTTGCACCGTGTTTCCGTGATGAGGATGCAAGAGCTGACCGTTCACCGGGCGAGTTCTATCAGCTTGACTTTGAAATGGCTTTTGCAGAGCAGGATGATGTTTTTGCTGTTGCGGAAGAGGTACTTTACGAAACATTCAAGAAATTCTCCGATAAGGAAGTTTCCAAACCGCCTTTCAGAAGAATTCCTTTTGCAGAAGCAATGCTTACCTACGGTACGGATAAACCTGACCTGAGAAATCCGCTTCTGATCAAAGATATCAGTCCGATGTTTGAGGAAACGGATTTTGCACCGTTCAGAAAGAAAACTGTTCGCTCCATCAATGTTCCGGGTGCGGCGGCTCAGTCAAAGAAATGGTTCAAGAATATGGAATCATTTGCCCTTTCTATCGGCATGAAGGGGCTTGGTTATGTCAAGGTTCGTGACGACCTGACATTTGACGGACCGATCGATAAATTTCTCAAAGAGGGTGACAGAGAAAAGCTGATCGAGATCAACGGCTCAAAGGCAGGCGATGTCATTTACTTTATCGCTGACAGTGCAGATATTGCGCCGAAGCTTGCCGGTCAGATACGCACAGAAGTGGCAAACCGTCTTGACCTGATCGATACAAGCCGCTTTGAACTTTGCTTTATTACAGACTTCCCGATGTTTGAGCGTGACGAATCCACAGGCGAGATCATCTTTACTCATAACCCGTTCTCCATGCCGCAGGGCGGTATGCAGGCACTTCTTGAAAAAGACCCGACAGAAATTCTTGCTTACCAGTATGATATCGTATGTGACGGCGTAGAACTCAGCTCGGGTGCAGTTCGTAACCACGACCTTGACATTATGATAAAAGCGTTTGAAATTGCAGGCTATGACGAGGAAACACTGAAAGACAAATTCAAATCCCTCTACACTGCCTTTAAATATGGCGCACCGCCTCATGCAGGCATGGCACCCGGTCTTGACAGAATGTTAATGCTTCTGGCAGGCGAAGAAAATATCCGTGAGGTAATTGCCTTCCCGATGAACAGTAACGCTCAGGATCTTCTCCTCGGCTCTCCGACAGAAGTAACCGAACAGCAGCTGCGTGAAGTACACATCAAGATCAGATAATAGGATTCAGGATTTAGGATTCAGGGGACAGGATTATACTGTCCTTTGAATTTCCTGATATCTGACAGCGGAGGTATTCCGTATGCATTATAAAGAAGTAAAGGGCATTCTTTCGCCGCAGGGGGGAATGAATCTTTATCGCGGCTGTACGCACGGGTGTATTTATTGTGATGCAAGAAGTAAATGTTACCAGATGGAGCATGAATTCGAGGATATCGAGGTAAAATCCAATGCTCTTGAACTGTTGGAGAAAACTCTCAGCAGAAAACGCAAAAAATGTATGATCGGAACAGGTGCAATGAGCGACCCGTATATGCACATTGAAGAAAAGCTGCAGCATACGAGAAAAAGTCTTGAAATTATCGATAAATACGGTTTCGGGCTTGCTATACAGACAAAATCGGCAAGAATACTGCGTGACCTTGATTTGCTGAAAAGCATTAACGAAAAATCAAAATGTGTTGTGCAGATGACATTGACAACGTATGATGAGAATTTATGCAGAATCGTTGAGCCGAATGTTTCAACGACACGGGAACGCTTTGAAGCACTGAAAATCTTTCGCGATAATGGTATACCGACAGTCGTATGGCTATGTCCGGTTCTGCCGTTTATTAATGATACGGAAGAAAATATCAGAGGGATTCTTTCCTATTGTATTGAAGCACAGGTCAAGGGGATTTTGTGTTTTGATATTGGTATGACACTAAGAGAGGGCGACAGAGAGTATTATTACCAAAAGCTTGATGAGCATTTTCCGGGGTTAAAATATCGTTATATCCAAAAATACGGAAATGCCTATCAGATCACAAGCGATAACCATGATAAACTGATGAAAATTTTGTGTGCCGAATGTAATAAAAATCATATTATGCTTGGCACGGATTCCATATTTCAATATCTGCATGAATTTCCCGAAGAGGAAGAATTGCAGATGTCATTTTTTTGATTTGTATTTAAATACAAAGGGGGAAAACAGAATGGTAACAAAAGAAGAAGTAATGAAAATTGCGATTTTGTCAAAGCTTTATATTGCGGAAGATGAAATCGACAAGCTGACAGAGGATATGGGTGAGATCATTTCCTTTGCCGATACAATCAATAATGCGGCAGACGAGGGCGGCGAGTTTGACAATATCAATAATCTTTCCAATGTCCTGCGTGAGGATGAAGTCGTTCCGTCACTTGACAGAGAAAAAATTCTCCGGAATGCTAAGGACAGCGACGACGGATGTTTCTTGGTTAAGAATATAATGAAGTAATAAAGGGTGGTGAACCTGATGAGTGAAAGTAAGATAGCGAAGCTGCATGAAAGTCTTGTGAAAAAGGAAATATCATGCAGGGAGCTGACAGAAAAATATATTGAGGCGATCGAGCGTGACAACGGAGAACTGAACGCTTATGTAACAGTTACCGCTGACAAAGCTCTGGAAACAGCCGAAAAAGTGGATCAAAAAATTGCAGGCGGGGAAGAAATCGGACTTCTCGAAGGTATTCCAATGACGCTCAAGGACAATATTTCCACAGACGGAATTCGCACAACCTGTTGTTCTAAAATATTAGAGGATTATACGCCGATCTATGATGCAACGGTGTGGGATATCCTGAAAAAACAGAATGCCGTTCTTCTCGGCAAAACCAATATGGATGAATTTGCAATGGGTTCTTCCTGCGAAACCTCCTATTTCGGCGGCGCAAAAAATCCGCACAATACAAGTCATGTGGCAGGCGGCAGCTCGGGCGGTGTTGCGTCGGCAGTCGGCGGCAATATTGCTGTGTACGGTCTTGGTTCTGATACAGGCGGCTCGATCCGTCAGCCGGCAAGCTTCTGCGGTATCGTGGGTCTGAAACCGACTTACGGTGCAGTATCAAGATTCGGTCTGATCGCTTATGCTTCCAGTCTTGACCAGATCGGTCCTATTACACCGAATGTTGAAGATACGGCTATCGTTTATGATGCGATTTCCCGGTATGACAAAATGGATTCTACCTCAAAGGGCAGACTGGGTGATCCTGTATATAATACCCTGAAAAATGATATCAAGGGCATGAAGATCGGTATTGCAAAGGAATATCTTGACGGTGTGCGTGAGGATGTCAGAAAAGCAGTGGAAGATGCCGCAAAGGTATATGAATCTCTGGGTGCAGAAATCGTTTATTTTGACCTGCCGTCACTGAAATATGCATTGCCTGTTTACTACATCATTGCCTGTGCTGAAGCTTCTTCCAATCTCGGAAGATATGATGGTATCCGTTACGGCTATAAGGCAGACAATTACAAAGATGTCAATGATATGATCAAGAAAACCAGAAGTACAGGTTTTGGTGAAGAAGTCAAAAGAAGAATTCTTCTCGGAACATATGTACTCAGTTCGGGCTATTATGATGCTTACTATAAAAAGGCTCAGAATCTCAGGGGAACAATCATCAGTGCTTTTAACAAGGCTTTTGAGTCTTGTGATTTGATCCTTGCACCGACAGTTCCGATGACAGCCTTTGAAAACGGTCATGCAGTAAGCGACCCTGTTGAAACCTATCTGACAGATATCTGTACAGTACCTGTCAATATCTGCGGTCTGCCGGGTGTTTCCGTTCCGTGTGGCTATAACGACAAGGGTATGCCGATCGGTATGCAGCTGATCGGTAATGCGTTCGGAGAAGCAAAGATCCTGAATGCTGCATGGCAGTATGAAAACGCTGCTAACCTGTTCAAATCAGCCGATTTCGGCGTAAAGCTCTGATGTAGGGGAGGAAAACAGCTATGAAATATGAATTGGTTGCAGGCTTTGAAACACACGTTGAGCTTGCCACAAATACGAAAATTTTCTGCTCCT
>CACYDD010000255.1 GCA_902773065.1 uncultured Ruminococcus sp.
ATGTTTAAATTAAATCAAAATAATTAAAAATAATTCGATTTAATTTAAATTAATTATGGCAGAAAGTAAAAAGAGAGGACGCCCAGTGGGCTCGGTTAAGAAGTCTCAGAGTGGTGTTTATATAACAAAGTTAGAGAAACAAACAGAAAACTGTCCAATAACCAAGGATTCATCAATGGGTTGGAGAAAATGGGGTTCAGACAATTTGTACTGTAATAAACTTTTGGATTTATATGCGCAAAGTCCAACACATCATGCTGCATGCGATTTTGCAATTGCTAGTATTGTTGGAAATGGTGTTTCGTTTGATGAAATGGGATTGAACGGTGATGAGGTTGTACCTAATATGAGTCAGACTTGGGATGATGTAATTAAGGGTTTGGCAACAGACTATATATTATACGGAAGCTATGCGTTGGAGGTCATCCAGAATCGAGATGGAGTTACTTATTCATTCTATCACATTCCTCTTGATAAGGTTCGCTGGAGTGAATATGATGAATCTGGCGAGATTCCTTCTTATTGGGTTGCGCCAGATTGGACTGAGATTGGTCAAGTGCCTCCAACACAAATCGAAGCATTGAACATATCCAATGACATGAAGCTAGAGAAATCAAAGCCTTATTTGTTTGTATTTCGTTCTTATTCTCCAACGATGAATTATTATCAACAGCCTCACTATTCTGCTGCTATTAAGGCAATCCAGAGCGAAATTGAATTCGTTAATTGGGATATCAAACACATTACCAATGGCTTTGCTGCACAAGGCGTACTGACGCTGCCAGAAGTGGAAACAGATGAACAACGTCAATCAATTATTGATAACATCACTAGGATGTTCCAAGGTAGTTCAAATAGTAACAGTATAGCTATCGCTTTTAGGAATAATATAGAAGACAAGCCAGTTGAGTATACACCTATAACGCAACCTACCACTTCAGTTAACCTTTATGCTGATAGTAACCAAAGATGCATTAATAGGATACTATGCGCCCATCAAATACCAAATGCAGCATTGATTGGAATGCCCGATATTTCGAACAGTGGATTTGCGTCAGAGGCTGATAAACTTGAGGTGTCTTATCAATTGTATAATAAGTTGACTGGTAATGCAAACCGTATGGCAGTTATCAGAACATTGAATCAGATGTTTAAGCTTAATGGCATCGATACGCAAATCATAATGCGTCCACTTTCATTCAATGATTTTGGGGATGATGCAAATGTTCAAGAAAGAACCAAAGCTGATTCAATCGATGAAAACGATGCTAAAGACCAAGAAGAAAAGAAAGTAGAAAAATAAACAATAAAAGAGTTCACGCTGAGTGAACTCTTTTAATTTAATAACTTATAAGAGAACTTATAACCCCTACATTGTGTGTAATTTATCCATTTGTTTTTTTTATAATCCCAAAAACCACCATTACAGCACTTTGATATATGTCCTTGAGAAAATCCCAACTGTCTAGCTGCTTCACTAGCAGAAACATACTCGCCAACGAGTTCTCCATTTTTATATTGATATACTTTCCTAGCAAGTGCTAAATTTGGTTTTCCTTTTTTGTAATAATTTGGATTCTTTTCTCCTTTAAATTGTTCAGAAACTCTTTTTCTATTATCATCACTGTTAGCCCATTCCTTCATAACTTTTAAAGTTCTTGGGTTGTTTGTATTTTCTTTAAATGTACACCATCTCAAGTTTTCAACGTTATTTGTCCCACCATCTCTCAAAGGTATAATGTGGTCAATGCATGGTTTGCCCTCTAGATTTGGTATAAATGATTCAGCAACAAGACGGTGAACTAATGCTCCTTTTATTGTTCCATTTTTGCATAATGCCACATAACTATAACCTCTTTCATTTATATATTGTTTTAGCATTTTACCTTTAATTAATTGCTGTTTACCCCAATGATTATTTACATACCTATCCAAACTTTTCACTCTCCCTTTATTACTCACTTGGTACAATCCTTCGTACCCTTCAATGTCTCTCCATTCTTCCATATGTTTATTAAAAGATTAAATTAGATTATTAACTTTTGCAAATATATATAAAAAATAATTAATTTACAAATACCAGTTGAAAAATGTTACTGAATCGAAAAATATTATCAGAATATTCACCTTACCCAAGCCAATATGACTTAACAGAAGTAATGCAGTACGTAGATGTTGCTGAAAAACTGTGGATTTTGCCTTTGATTGGAGGCGCCATGTATGATGAATTGTGCGAAGAGGTTAAGGATAACAATCTAACTCCAGAAAATGCAACACTACTAGTTGAAGCAATCTACCCGCTACTTGGATTTGCGGTTGCATACGAAGCACTACCTCTTACATGGGCTAGTGTAACAGAAATCGGAGTGGTCAAGGGTCATAGTGATAATTCTGACAGTCTTACTCTGAAAGATATTACATACGTCTCAGAACACCTAAAACGTCAACTTCAGGCAAGGGGTGATTATGCTTTGGAATGGATTAAGGATAGAATTGAATACTATCCTCTTATTGCTGAATGTACATCTTGCAAATGTTCATGTCAACCAAAGGACTTGTATAAGCCAAAAAGTTTCCAACAATTATACAGTCCTAGACGTAAAAATACTAATCTGCGTTAATAAATTGAGTGCTGACAAATGAGTAAAATAAAGACCGAACTATACACTTGCGGTTATAATGAAGCGTTCCAGCTTCAATTTGCAATTGATTATTGGAAACTGTTGATTACAGATGAATCAGAGTTGAAGGTTTTTTACTATGACAACATGAGTAATGATAATTCAGTAGAGATTCTATCTAAATATCCTTGGATTGAAGTTAGACAGTTTGATACCAATGGAGAAATGAATGAACAAATTCTAACAAACATCCGTAATAACGCATGGAAAGGCTCTACAGCGGATTTTTGTATGGTGGTTGATGTAGATGAAGTTTTCTATGCCAAAAACATCATAGAAGAGCTTAAAATGATGAAAAATCAAAACGTTGGTGCTGTTGCTTGTAATTGGTATGCATTATGTGGTGATGATGTCCCAAGTTATCAAGAAGGATTATTACTTCATCAACAGATAAAAAAAGCCTATAAACAATACATCAATCATAGAGAAGGTTTTGGAAATTATGGAAAGATACAGTTATTCAATCCAAAGTTAGCTATTGATATGCACTATTCAATGGGAATGCATTATGCTTTTCCTCATTGTCCTATTGTCTATAATCCAAACATAATTCAGATTCACTTTGATAAAGGATACGGATACCAATGGAAAATTCAGAAAAGAAGAGAACTATGGAACAGATTGACACCAGCACTTAGGGACGGAGGTGTTTGCTGTGAATATGGATGGGAAGAAGAAAGGATAAAACAAGAATATGTTAATAACCAAAAAAATAGCTTTGACCTAAATAAGATGTTATAATGTTAAAGGCTCACTTGTGTGTGTGAGCCTTATATTTTTAATATAAAACCACCTACTTATCGCAAGCAAGTGGTTAATTACCGCCTCTGCGGTGTGTCACAAAACTTAAATCAAAAAATCTTTATTTTAATCCTAACAAAAGGTGTCTTACTTAATATTCGCACTCTTCAAGTTCTTCTAACCCACTTTCAATTGTGCTGCAAGCTGAA
>CACYDD010000256.1 GCA_902773065.1 uncultured Ruminococcus sp.
CTTTCCGTTTTTCAGCACGGAAATATTCGGCAGGGTGATCCCTACCCGCTCCGCAAGCTCGGTCACGCTCATTTTGCGTTTCGCAAGCATAACATCTATGTTGATAATAATCTCGCCTTCCATTTCGTCACCTCAAATTGTCAAATCGCTGTCTTCCTGTAATTTTGAAGCCTTTATCACAAGATGTGACAGTGCCGCCGCCGCTACCGTTACCGCAACCCCGATAAATGTCACGATCAAAGAGGCCAGCACGATACCCGGATGATTCATACCCAAAAACATATAAATGATATTCATTACAAAAAAGAAAATACTGTCGCCAGCGGCAAGCATGGAGATCCATTTCAGGTATTTTGCATTATCTTCGCAAAATGACCTGTCCTTACCGATATTGACTGAGATCTTCCATCCGAACACCAGAACCAAATAGCACGGCACAGCCGTTACCCAAAGAAAAATCAGCCACGGATAATAACAGTGTGCCAGTTCGGGATTATTCTCTGCAAATTCCCTTCCAAACATCGGAACGATCAGAAAATAGATCACCAGACCACACAACCCTATCCCGATCATAATAAATTTCAGCCAGTTAGAAAGCCCTTTTTGCTCCATACAGCTTTACCTCCCATAATTGATGATAGGTTCATTATATCATCAGAATACTGATTTGTCAATAACTTTTTATCGTTTTACGATAATTTTTTATCAAAATAATAAAGCTAAGAGCCGCATGACAGTTTTGTCATACGGCTCACAGCTCAGAAAGGATTAATATGAAAAAGTCACTTATTATCAGTAATTGCGGCATAACGCCTGATCAGTTCAGCAGCAGAATCAAAATCGTGATCTGCGGTATTGATGCAAAGATCATAATTCTTTGCACTGTCCCAGTCATTGCCTGTGTAGTATTTATAATATTCACGGCGGTGTTTATTGATATCGTTGATCGTTCTGACAGCCTCTGCCCTTGTAATAGAAAATTTTTCCATTACCGTTTTAATGCACTGCTCCTCGGGTGCCCAGACAAATACCCTCACAGGGTTATAGCCGCTGTTCTTTAAAGTATGATTGGCACACCGACCAATGATCACACAATCATTTTTTGCGGCAAGCTCACGGATGATCTTGGACTGAAAACGGAAAATGTTTTCCCGTGAACTGAATTTTCCGCTTTCGGGAGGAACGTCCCCCGGCGAAAAGACACCGCTCAGCTTTTCAAAAAAATTTTTTTTGACATATTCATCATGCTGTGATAAAAACTCAGCATCCATACCGCTTTTCGCAGAGGCAAGATATATCAGGTTACGGTCATAATATTCAATATTCATTTTTTCGGACAACAGCTTACCGACAGCTCTGCCGCCGCTTCCGTAGCTTCTCGCGATCGTTATGACGAGATTTGACATTTTACTCACTCCGACTTTTTGATGAATTATACTAATATTACATAATTTTCCCAATTAAGTCAAGAAAAGTAACAAAATTTTATTAATAATAAATATTTTTTTACTTTGTTTATTTGGTTGGTTTTTTGTATATATTCTGAAATTTCGGAAATAATAGATTTGAAATAACAACATAAAGGAGTATATGATTTATGAAAAAAACTGTTATTTTAATGATCGCTGCACTGGCAGCCTGCATGAGCTTTGCAGCTTGCAAAACCAATACTACGCAGGAACCTGCCAATTCCAATCCGAACAACGGTGCAGAGTCTTCCGTTACAACTTCGGAAATTTCTGATACTACCAACAATGACAACATCCGTCAGGAAGAAGCCAGCAACGGTGTTGTTACCGACGACAACGGCGTTATCGGAGACGGCGACAACAATATTGACAACAGCAACAACGGCAAACTTGTTTCTGATGTTGTAAGTGATACGGGAGAGATCGTATCTGATGTTGTAAGCGGTGCAGGCGATGTTGTATCAGACGTTGTCAGCGGTACAGAAAGTGTTGCCGATAATGCTGCTGAAGGCTTAGACGGTGACAACGACAATACCACAAGAGATAATAATAATGTTAATGATAACACAGAGAGTTCTTATGAAAGCTCTGTCACCAATCCTTAACAGCAAACACATTTATGCCATGTCTGCAAAATGACATGGCATTTTTTTATTGCTCCCATCATATGCTGTTAAAAAAAGAAAGATTGGTGATCATATGATGACTGTACTTAATATTGAGCAAGTTCAAAACAAAAATATCCTTGATTCCGTCCGTTCCGTGTTCAGACCTTACAGTATCGAAACCGAACTGAAGGAAAATGACGATGCTTCGGTACTGTCGATAACCTACCGGCAAAGAAGAGGAGCTGTTAAATTCAATAAAATTTATGAACACTGCATTGGCAGAAGAAAAACCATTCTGTGTGATGAAAAACTGAGTCTGTTCAATACTCATTTCAGACGATTCAACAGCCTCACTTTCAAAAAAAGACTGCTCGAAAATTATATATGCAGTATTCTTGACCATGCAGATTTTTCCCCGTCCGAACTTACAATTTCCTACTACGATCCGAAAGCCGAAAGCCCTTCCTTTGCAGAGAAACTGCTGAAATATACTTCCAAACTGACAGTGGTCAGCGATATGCCAAGATTTTATGAAAATGAGGCGGAACGGCTTGCCGAAAAATGCGGTGCTTCTATGATCGTCAGCAATTCGCCGGATAAATTGATTCCGTGCAACATCCTGATCGCTCCCACAGTCATCAAAGAGTCTTTGCCGACTGTGTCCTCCTCCCTGATTTTCACACTCCACAGACCCCCTGTTCCCGTATCCGGCAATGTCATCACCGATTACCAAGCTGAACTTCCCGAAAAATATGCATCTCTCAAACCCGATTTCATTGACGATATCTATTTTATGTCAGGACTTTACAGTCTTTGCTCTGCCTATGAACTTGGCGAAATTATTCCCACAGGCTGCGGAAACCAATTCAATGAATTTACAAATGAAAACATTATACACCAAATCGAAATAAATATCATAAACAAGTGATATTACAAAATGAATTCTCAGAATAAATCCCAAAAATGAATTTATTCTGAGAATTATTTTTGGAATTTTTAACAAATAATTCAATTTGTAGGGTTGACATTTTGGTAAAATAGTAGTTTAATTAAAGTAGAAACAAAAATGTTTCTATGATATAATAGTAACGTTTTTTATGGAGGTGAACTGTATGAAAGAATTAATCGGTAAAGGTGTATCGGGCGGTATCGCTATCGGTAAACTTCATTTTCACAAAAGCAATTTTCTGGATATTCCCGAATATGAGATCGACAATGTCGATTCCGAAATGCTTCGATATCGTGAGGGAATGGAACAGGCAAAACTACAACTCAAAAAAATATATGATGATGTCTGCGAAAGACTGACGGAGAAGGAATCCGTTATTTTCCAGACACATATCATGATACTTGAGGATTCAAAATTTGTCAGCCTTGTCGAAACAGCCATTAGCAAAAAGCATAACGCTGAATCCGCTGTTCTGAAAGCTTCACTCAAGCTTGCCGATATGTTCAGGGAACTTGACGACGAATATTTCCGTGCAAGAGCCAACGATATTATCGATGCCGCACATATCCTGCTTCAGATCCTGCAGCAGAAACACGAAAGCACAGAAGAGATCAATGAGAGCGAACCGGTTATCGTTGCTGCCGCTGACCTTCTGCCAAGTGATACTATTTCGTTTAAGGAAGAAAGCCTTCTCGGTTTCGTGACTAATGACGGCTCGCAGGATTCCCATACCTCTATCCTTGCAAGAACAATGGGTGTTCCCTCTGTCATACAGATTCATGAACCTCTTGCAGTCTTTAACGGAAAAGTGGCTGTTATTGATGGTCACCTCGGCAAAGTTATTATTGAACCTGATAAAAACACAATGGCACTTTATCATGCTAAACGGGAACGCTATCGCAAACAGAAACAGCAGCTGCAAAAACAGTACGGTCTTGTATCTGAAACAAAAAACAAGCAATATGTTCGTCTTTCTGCGGATATCGGACGCATTGAGGACATTGACAAGGCAAAGGCAAATGATGCAGAAGGAATTGGAATTTTCCGGACTGAAATGCTGTTTATGTGCCGTGAAAGCTGTCCTGATGAAGCGGAACAGTTTGAAACATATAAATCCGTGATCAAAGCTTTTCCCGGTAAAGATGTTGTCATCTGTACCGCTAATGGCGGCTCGGGGAAAGGTATGGATTATCTTGATATACCGCATGAGAAAAATCCGGCACTCGGTTTTAAAGGAATCAGAATTTCTCTCGAAAACCGTGAGTTTTTCCGCACACAGCTCAGAGCTTTATACAAAGCGTCTGTTTACGGAAAACTGTCTGTTCTTCTCCCCATGATCAGCAGTTTGGATGAAATCGAATATGTCAAGCGTGAAATTGAGGATATCAAATCAGAACTGAAATTACAAGGGCATAAATATAACGAAAATGTCCGGCTCGGTGTCATGGTCGAAACACCTGCTGCCGCACTGATTTCAGACGAAATATGCAAAATGGTCGATTTCATTATGATCGGAACAAATAATCTGATACAATATACGCTTGCCATGGACAGAGAAAACCAGAAGCTTGTGGATTTCTACCGCCCCTATCATCCTGCTATCAGAAGGCTTGTCAAAATAACGATCGACAATGCTCACAAAAACGGAAAGTGGGTATCAGTCTGCGGAGAACTGGTCGGAAACAAACATGTTATCAATGTATTGCTTGCTTTAAGAGCAGATGAATTTGTTCTGCGTCCTGACAATATTCTGAAGGTAAAAGCAGCTGTAAGAGATGCTGACACAAGTGATCCGTACAAAATACTAAAAAATGTTTTCTGATCCTGTTGACATTTTTATTAAAACGTGATATATTACAAATATAATATGCTAACTGCTATGATGAGGAAGCGAATAAAGCAAAGTGTATTCCAGAGAGCGGAGGTCATCGGCTGCAAGCCACCGCATATACGCTTTATCCGACACCGCCTCTGAGCACTGCGGCGAACGCTTTGCCTAAGCTGCGGCGGCTGACACACGTTATTGTGTTTTGAGATAATAATCTCTCTGAGCGGCATTTTTGCCGGAAACAGGGTGGAACCGTGAAGCTTATTGCCTCGCCCCTTTGTGTTTGATGCACAAGGGGCGAGTTTTGTTTTTCGGTAAAAAATGCAGTTACTACAAAAATTTATTTGGAGGTATTATAATGATAAAGGTAACTTTGAAAGGTGACGTAATCAAGGAATTTGAAAGCGGCGTAACAGCGGCGGATGTCGCTAAATCACTCGGCATGGGGTTGTACAAATCTGCCTGTGCCTGTAAAATTGACGGTCAGGTGGCTGATCTGAGAACAGCACTTGACAAGGATTGTGCCCTTGAAATTCTCACATTTGACAACACAGACGGTAAAAAAGCTTTCTGGCATACCACATCCCATATTCTTGCACAGGCTGTAAAACGTCTCTTTCCTTCCGCAAAATTTGCGATCGGTCCTGCCATCGACAGCGGCTTCTATTACGATTTTGATGTTGAAAAGCCGTTCTCTCCCGATGATCTGGAAAAAATCACCGCTGAGATGAAGAAAATCGTTAAGGAAGGTCTGGAAGTTGAAAAGTTTCTTTTGCCGCCCGATGAAGCACTGAAGCTTCTGGAAGATATGGAAGAACCGTACAAAGTAGAGCTTTGCAAAGAGCATACGGATAAGGGCGAACCAATCAGTTTCTACAAGCAGGGCGAATTTACCGATCTTTGTGCAGGTCCTCACCTGATGAGCGTTTCTGCTGTAAAAGCAATCAAGCTTACCGCCTGCACAGGTGCCTACTGGAGAGGCGACAGCAAAAATGCACAGCTTTGCCGTGTTTACGGTGTTTCCTTCCCCAAGGCTTCACAACTGGAGGAGCATCTCAAAAAGCTGGAAGAAGCAAAACTGCGTGACCACAACAAAATCGGTCGTGAGCTTGAATATTTTACGACTGTTGACTATGTCGGTCAGGGTCTGCCTGTTCTTCTTCCCAAGGGGGCAAGAGTTATTCAGCTTTTACAGAGATGGGTCGAAGATGTCGAACAGTCAAAAGGCTGTCTGCTGACAAAAACACCACTGTTTGCAAAGCGTGAGCTGTACAGAATTTCAGGTCACTGGGATCATTATCTTGATGGTATGTTTATCCTCGGCGATCCGCATGACGAAACAAAGGAATGTTTTGCCCTTCGTCCAATGACCTGCCCGTTCCAGTATCAGGTTTATCTGAACAAACAGCGTTCCTATCGTGATCTGCCTATGCGTCTGACAGAAACCTCTACCCTTTTCAGAAACGAGGCTTCGGGCGAAATGCACGGTCTGATTCGTGTACGTCAGTTTACCATTTCCGAAGGACATTATATCCTGCGCCCCGACCAGCTGGAAGAAGAATTCAAGGGCTGTCTGGAGCTTGCAAAATACTGTCTTGATACAGTAGGACTTCTTGAGGACTGCACCTTCCGTTTCTCGCAGTGGGATCCGAAAAACCCGAACAACAAATATGAGGGTACTGCAGAGCAGTGGGAAGAAGCACAGTCTGTTATGAAAAAAATCCTTGACAATATCGGACTTGAATATGAAGTCGGCATTGATGAAGCAGCTTTCTACGGTCCTAAGCTTGATATA
>CACYDD010000257.1 GCA_902773065.1 uncultured Ruminococcus sp.
ATGAACCTGCATGCCGCAGATGAGCAAAGCAGCGCTAAACACCATAACCGTGAAGAGCAGAATGTGCTTTTTGATAAACGATGAATGACGCCTGCCTGTCAGCTGCAGGTAAAGCAATACTTCCGCAAGCATCATGATCAAGGAGAAAAGACCAATCTGTATCAGCGCACTGCTTAACAACCCGTTGTGTACGCCTTCGGAAGTTGTTTTTACCTGAAATAGAAGCTGATCAAAGTCCACCTGAACATAGTTCTGCCCTAACCAGACGGTCAGCATGATCAGCACATCCGCTAAAAGCAGAAAGACAGCAGCCGTTTTTTCTTTTCTTGTAAAAGAGCTTTTGCTCATCCGCAGATCTCACAATCTTATTGCAGTATAAAAGAAACCGGATATATGTAAGCGATCACAAAATCCTCTGACCATTCACCTTCAGCGAAAACTGTGCGTCCGGTATTCTGGCAGCATGTGAACACATGGTCATACGGGCAAGAAATAAATCGAAGTACTCATCCTTTCGCGCAAATCCGATGTGTTTCACAGTTTTTCATGAGAAATTGATTTGCATATCAGAAGCTAAGGCTTGCCTCGAACTCAGACGTAATTCTGTCGCCGTATTCTCTATTGGCGGTCGGGTAAGTGATCCAGAAAGTCTTCAGCCCATTGTCGGTGTCGCTCTCTTTGGAGTAAAAAATCTCTGCTCCGTTATTATTATATCCGCTCTGTACGAACCAGTTTTCACCGTTATTGAAGTATGTTACATCTGGGTTATTCTTTGCAATATTATAATCTGTATCATATGCACCAACCGGAATGAAGCCCGGAGCGATCTCATAGACCACGATTCGAACCTCGTAATCCGGATGCCAGAACGTGTACTGATACCCGATGCTCGGTTTTTCATCCAGCTGAATGAAGCCCTCCGGAACAACAAATGCTGTTCCCATCACGCCTGTAAACCGTTCGGAAGCAGATCCTTGATTTTGAACGGGAGTCAGCACCGGCGTATCAGGAACGGCAGTTGCAGCAGGAGCGGGCGTTGGCTCAACACTCTTATTTGTGCCGCATCCGACAAGCATTATCGCTATCGACAGTGAAAGCGATACGAATGAAATTCTAAGATTCCGTCTATTTTTCATTTTGGCCTCCTGCGTTATTCTGCATGCTTTTAGACAATTATGACATCATGGGAAGACCCGATTTGTCCTTCATCTATCATCGTGTAAGGAAGAGTCAAGGGGCTCGTCCTCTTTTGCTGACTGGAATATTGTGACAGTTGTGTGATATACGGGACGCTATACTGCGCCCGTACTTGAGGGAAAGAAACAAACCCCGGTACAGAAACAGAATAACCAACAACAAGACAAATGTAAAGGAAAAAAGTAAAGGAGATAATAACAATGAAAAATCTTGAAAATGTAAAGGCTCTCAACGACATGGAAATGGCCATGGTTGCCGGCGGAAACTTCTTCGCCGATTTGGAAGAGGTTCTGAGGAGAATCTTCGCAGATGACGCTGATAACAATGAACAATCTTGAAAATGTATCATTGTGAATGAGAATGTTTCCTTACCACAGTAAAGAATAAAGGCCCACGGTATTGAGCCGTGGGTCTTGTTATATTCTGTTCTATCATTAATTGTTTAATTGATCACGGACCTGAAAGATTATGATTAAACAGGACGGCTTGCTCTGAGGCCGGCAGTATGGTAGAATCATTTCGACAAATCGGTGTTTTCACACCCTTTAATAAATGAAAGGAGAATTCAAAATGGCAAAAAATGAGCGGTTTGAAAAGGTGTATTCGCAGGGGACGCTTACTGTTACTCAGATCTGGGTTGACAAGGAAACCGGGGTTAATTATCTTTACCACATGGACGGCTATTCTGGCGGTCTGACTCCGCTTTTGGATAGAGAAGGGAAACCGGTCATATCAACTGTTGTTCACGGCAACCTTTAACAGACCTATCATTTCCGGTTTATCTATCATCTTGTAAGGAAGAGTCGCAGGGCTCTTCCTTTTTTGCTTGCTGGAATATTGTGAAAGCTGTGCGATATACGGGATCAACGTGGATGATTTGATCTGCAGCCAAACAATACTATCCGGAAGCATTTCACTGGGTCACCGATTATCACAGTAAGGTCATTCACGGGGCAATATATCAGCATGTAAGCAATCTTGAGTATTCCATTCACGTGCTGGAAAGCATTCTGAAAGAAATAACGGCATTTGAAGGGAATAGTACCTTTGCCATAACTGCTGATTACGGTGCTTTCGTTGGCCACAAAATCAGTAAGCGCGAGAAAAAGAATACATAGTTAAAACTGTAGACCTTAATGTTTCTGGACTTAAAAAGCATTGCACGCTAATTTTGATAAAATTAGCGTGCAATACTGGAAAAGAACGCCTATTTTGATAGAATTCCAGGGTGGGGTTCAGCTCCGGCCGGGGTGGGGTTCACTTGCCTCGGGTGGGGTTCATTTTTGGCCCTGGGGTTCAAGCTATGTAAACCGCATGCTTTAAAATATACCCCAGAAAATGGACAGTTCAAAGGGTGCAAAAACCCGACTTGTGGACAGTGCAAGGACAACCAGACGGAGATTTGCCCGCAATG
>CACYDD010000258.1 GCA_902773065.1 uncultured Ruminococcus sp.
ACTTTATCGCCGCGTTTCAAAATATTTTTGATGATAACTTTGTAATAGTTGACCCTTTTATTAATGCAACATGCATAATGAATGGCACGGGAAGGTTTTCTGAAAAAATACTGACCGAACAGCCCGAAAGGACTGCACGGTCAGTATTTTCTTTTTGGGAAATATTGGCTATTACTGTATCAAAATATTTTTTGTGAAAGTTTTCAGAAAGTTGACCTTTTGAGGTCAACAAAACGATCAGAATGAGGGACTTGTGAAAGGGTACTCTTAAAAAACAATTTGTTTCGGAGGTAAAAATTGGAAAATAGCGGATTTATTAAATTGCATCGTAAGATGTTGGAGTGGGAATGGTATACAGATAATAATACAAAGATTTTGTTTTTACATTGCCTGCTCAAAGCAAATTACAAAGACAAAGAGTGGCAGGGAAGAACAATAAAACGTGGTAGTTTTGTGACGAGTATCAGGCATTTATCGGAAGAAACAGGACTTTCAATACGACAAACAAGAACGGCACTTGAACATCTGATTTCGACACACGAAATAACACACAAAACAACTGCTAAATACATCATTATTACTATTGTTTCATGCGCTGAATATCAAAATGTTGACACACAAACCGACAAACAAAAGACAAGCAAACGGCACAAAAAGCGACAAGCTAACGATAAACAAACGACAACAACTAAAGAAAAGAAAGAAGTATATGTATCTCCTACGGAGATACATATACAGAAAAAAACAAAAATCGTGCGAGCCTGCCGCTGAGGGCGGCGGCTCGCACGAGGAAAAAACAGAAGCGAATCGGGAGCGCAGCCACTGCGTGAGTGTGGCAGAAATCAGAAAGTTTGCGGCGACTGTTCGGGGCGGTGATGATTATAACGCCTGTGATTTTCGCAGAGGTTTTATCAGGTCAAAAACAAAATTCCCTGATGATTGGCAGGATATTTTCACACGATTTGCCGCTGCTGACAGGCAGGCGCAAGATGAATTTTTGGATAAACTGCAAAGCGGTGTATACAGGGAAAAGTGGGGTAGTGTGGAAATGTGAAGCGCGGCAATGAATGATGGTTTACAATAAACCAGAGCGCGAATCGGGAGCACAGGCTCTGTGCTTAAATTTCTTTAAATAAGGACTGTTAAAACAGGGAAAAATATGTTATGATAGATATGATTATACAATGAAAGGCGTGATGACAATGAAACGGCTTGAAACGGAAAGCGGCAGAAATTTCAGTTACAGCTCCGATATTGCTGCATTGGAACAATATTATCAGAAACAGTATGAGCTGATCAAAAAGGGAAATACTGACCTTGCCACTCTGGAACTTGTAATGCTGGGAAATGCACTGGATTTTATTAATTTTGTCAAAAAATCGATGGGTATGACCCTGAACAGTGAAGAAAAATCCGCTGAAGCTTTTGAAGAAGTGATGGATGCATTGTGCAGAGGGATCATTAATAAAAATCTGTTTGACAAAGAAAATAATATTGCAAAAAAAGCAGGTGCCTATTTAGGCTTTTTAATTATCGCCAATATTGGAGGAGAATGGACCGATACCGAAAACGGCGAAGCAGTTGTGATCAAGGGCAGAACAGTCTATGTGGTGGATTTTGTGCAGAACAGACTGATGAGCGGAACGGAACTTGATGCCGCAGATTATTATAGAAAAGTAAAAACACTCAGAGATTAATTAGCGGAGGATTTATTTATGGCAAATCACAGAGCGGACAGAATGTCCGAAGATATACAGAGAGAGCTGGCAGCAATACTCAGGGAAATGAAAGACCCGCGCCTGCATGACGGAATACTCAGCGTTGTCAGGTGCGATATGGCGCATGACCTTTCCTTTTGCAGAGTATATATCAGCTCCATGAACGGAATAGAAACTGCAAAAACAGCGGTAAAGGCACTGAAAAATGCTCAGGGCTTTATCAGGCGTGAGCTTGGTACAAGACTGAAACTCAGATATGCGCCGGCACTTGCCTTTGAAGCAACTGATTCGATCGAATACAGTGCCAATATTTCAAGAATCCTGATGGATATTGATCTGAAACCTATCGAAGAGGATGATAACAACACGGAGGATCATGAATGAAAGCAATTACCCTTGAGCAGGCAGCGAACCTGCTGTTTGAAAACGATAACTTTCTCGTGTTGATGCACAAATCTCCCGACGGCGATGCTGTCGGGAGTGCATATGCACTGTGCATGGTGCTGAGGAGCATGGGAAAAAAAGCGAATCCACTTTGCGGCGATGAAATACCGCCTATGTATGATTATTTTACAAGATATGTTGAGCCGCAGGATTTTGAACCGCAATACATCGTAAGTGTTGACCTTGCTTCTGTGGGACTTCTCAGCGGCAAGGCAAAGGATTATGCAGACAAAGTAAACCTTTGTATTGACCATCACGGTTCAAACACAGGTTTTGCGGAATATGGCTATATTGACGGAAAAATATCGTCCTGTGCCGAGATCATCAAATCTCTTTTTGATGTCATGAAAATCGATATTGACAAAAATGTTGCCAATGCGGTATTTACAGGGATCTGCACGGACACGGGCTGTTTTAAATATTCGGCTGTTTCGCCGCAGACACACAGAGTGGCTGCTGATCTGATGGAAGCAGGTGCTGAAAGTGCCGATATCTGTCATCTGATGTTTGACAGCAAATCAAGAGCAAAATTAGAACTTGAAAGAATGGTACTCGAAACACTGGAATTCAGCGAACAGGGGCAAATCGCATTTATCTGTATTTCACAGGAAGCAATGGAAAAATCAGGTGCGGTTCAGTGTGATACCGACGGTATCGCCAGTATACCAAGACAGATCGAGGGCGTAAAGATCGGGATCACCATGAAAGAAAAGGAGGGCGGAGAATTCCGCTTCTCTGTTCGCACGGCAGACGATATCGACGCTTCTGAAATATGTAAACGGTTCGGAGGCGGCGGTCACAAAGCAGCGGCAGGATGCAGCATACATAAAGAACAGACAGCGGCGAAGGAAGAAATGCTCAAAGCCTGCAAAGCCGCATTGAATGGTGCAGAATGAACGGAATTATCGTAATCAATAAGCAGGAGGGCTTTACCTCATTTGATGTGGTAGCAGTAGTAAGAGGAATTCTGCGTGAAAAGAAAATCGGGCACAGCGGCACACTTGACCCGATGGCGACAGGTGTTCTGCCTGTCCTTATCGGCAGGGCGGCAAAGGCACAGTCACTGCTGCCTGATACCGATAAGCAGTATCGGGCAGGGTTCAGGCTTGGCATGACGACCGATACACTAGATATCACCGGAAAGGTTCTCAGTGAAACAAAAGCCGCCTGCACAAAAGAAGAAATACAGAAAATACTTCCGCATTTCCGGGGAAATATCATGCAGATACCGCCGATGTATTCAGCGGTACAAAAAAACGGTGTCCGTCTTTATGACCTTGCAAGGCAGGGAATCGAAGTGGAAAGAGAAGCACGTCCTGTTACTGTTGATACATTGGAACTGGAATCCTTTGATCAGGAAACACAAAGCGGAACGCTCATTATTTCCTGTTCCAAAGGAACTTACATCAGAGTGATTTGTGATGATATCGGGAAAGAACTTGGCTGCGGCTGTGTGATGACTTCGCTTGTACGTACCAAAGCCTGCGGCTATACACTGGACGATGCAGTTACTTTAAAAGAACTGGAACAAATCAAAAACGAGGACAGGGTATCGGAAATTCTCCGCCCGACAGACAGTATTTTTACCTGCTTCGATAAAATCAATGTCAGCGAAAAGCAGGCAACAAGATTTTCTAACGGCGGCGGACTGATGCTTGACAGGGTGAAAGCACTGAAAACAAAAGAGAACGGAAAACTCTATCGGGTTTACGGCGGAAAAGAATTTTTAGGTCTTGGTGTTGTGAATCTGGAAAAAAACGAACTTTCTGTGAAAAAGAAATTCTGAACTTTATTATACGTTATACAAAAAAGGCAATGTTGTCAATTAAGCGGTCGGAAGATATCTCCCCCCTTAACTATTTATCGTAAGGGAAGTTTTCTGTCCCCCTGAACCCCTCCGTCAAAAACCGCACAAGTTTCTACAAAGTTTTAAGTTATATATGAACGCTAATTCTATATTTTGTTCAACTTTATTGTGGCGGTTTTTGCCACCTCCCCTTTCAGGGGAGGCAAGTTGTTTCTTCTTTTGTAGTTTGTTGTGAAGATTAGTTTTTTGAAATAACTTATGCGGAAAATTTATCAAGTAGAATTTTTTGATTTCAAATTTAGTGTTTTTAGTGAGATTTTTTATACTTGAAATTCATCAAAAAGTTTTTTCAGCGTACAAATCTCGCCTCCCCTGAAAGGGGGAGGCGGCAAAAATTGCCAGATGAAATTTAAGCAAACGATGAATTTAAATAGCATACAGAACTTGAATTCACTAAAAAACTCACCGCAATTTTTGACGGAGGGGTTCAGGGGGCGCATGAAGCTACCTTTTTTATAGAACTAAAGCGGGAAAATAAGCTAAAAATTCTTAAGCTGACAGCATTGACACAAGAAGGGAATTGATTGTCATGGAAATAGCAGGCTGGATCATATTTGGTTTTATTATTGTTGTCATTATTATTGCAGGACTCAGAAATGCCAATCAGGGTTACACCATTGGCAGCGGAATGTTCAAAAACAGTGACGGAAACCTTAACAAAGACGAACACCTTGACCCTTCGGATTATGACTACTATAATCATAAAGGAAAATTGAAGTAATCGGAGAACAACATGGAGATCATAACAGAACTGGAACGCTCTGAAAAGCCTTCCTCAACAGCATTGGGATATTTTGACGGTATTCACAAAGGACACAGAGCGGTGATTGAAGAAGCAGTTGAGGAAGCAAAAAAAAGGGAACTTGTGCCGACAGTGTTTACACTGCTGCAAAGCCCCAGAACAGTTCTCAGAGGCGAACAAAGCAATAATATTATCACGCTTGACGAGAAACTTTCCATTCTTGAAAATCTCGGCATTGAACAGGTGTACCTGATTGATTTTAACAGCATTAAGAATATTACCGCCAATGATTTTGTCCGTGATGTTCTGTGCGGCTGTTTTCATGCACGTCATGTTTCATGCGGATTTAATTATCATTTCGGGGCAGGTGCACAGGGCAGCGGTGAAAAGCTGGAAGAAGTGTGTAAGGAGTATGGTATTACTGTTTTTGCAAGGCCAAGGATTACCATGGATGAAAAACCGATCAGCTCGACAAGAATCCGTGAATGTATCGTCAGGGGCGATATTGAAGCTGCTAACAATATGCTCGGCAGACAGTATGGCTTTTGCCTGCCCGTGATCCACGGCAGACAACTCGGCAGACAGTGGGGAACGCCTACACTGAATCAGGAATTTCCCGAAGGACTTGTCAAACCTTGCTTTGGGGTATATGTTTCCGTTGTTACCGCCCACGGAAAAAAATACTGCGGCGTGACCAATGTAGGTGTGAAACCTACTGTCGGTTCGGATAAGGTGCTGATCGAAACATGGATGCCTGATTATACTGGCAGAGATTTGTATGATGAAACGCTGGATGTAAGATTTCTGCAATTCATCAGAGGGGAAAGGAAATTTTCCGATATCGATGAATTAAAAGCCGAAATACTGAAAAACGGAGAGCTGGCAAAGCAGATTTTTAAAGAATATAATTTTAATTAAGGAAGTGATTGATTATGAACGGCAGACCGGGAGACAGACATCCGGGCGGCGGAAGAGGAAGAGGTTCTGAACCGCCGAGACATGACAGAGGCGGTCCGGGAGGTCCTCCTCCGCATGACGGATTCAGAGACGACAGAGGATATCGCGGAGGACCGCCCCACGGAAGACCGCCTCATGAGCCTCCGCCACCGCCGCCGCACAGAGGCGGTTACGGCGGCTATGGCGGAAGAGGTTATCATGACGGACCGCCGCCGCCACCGCCAAGAGGGGGCGGCTGTACATCCGTTATTTCCTCCGTTATGGTTTTTGCGATCCTGGCAATTATTGTCTATATGAAATTATCAGGAAAAATGTAGGAGGTAAAAATGATAACGCTATTTCCGCTCACAATTATATTGTCGGTCATACTTTATGTGATACTTGGCGTGGTTCTGGCACTGGACATTTTAAATTTCATACCATTTTTTGTGACAGTGCTGGTTTGTATTCTTGTTTTTGCTTTGCAAATCTGTATTGTAAAGCTGGCAGGCAATATGTATTTCAAAACCGTAGAAAGAGCAGATACAGACCTTGACGGTTTTATTGCGGAGCAGGAGAAGCTTGCTTTGCGGGCAAAAAGACCTAATATCAGAAATCTTGTAGAAAGTAATATCATTGCGGCCTTGATCTTTTATGAACGTTGTGAGGAAGCACAGGAGAGGATGAAAATTCTCGGTCCGCAGATTCCGCCGAATGATTTTCTTGGCAGACTGCAATATGTGGATTTTCTGCTTTCTATTGATATGCACAAAGGAAATTTCAGCGGTGTTGATTATTACCTGAACGAAATGAGGGCTAATTTATCTCAGATCGATTTTTCTCGTCCGGGACTGAGCGAAAAATCAAGGCAAGATCTGTATCTTACCGTAGAATTATATACCGTTAATGCTGAATTTTACAGCCGTCCACCTGAAAGACTTGCCAATGAGGACAGACAGATCACAGAGAATCTGATCTCTGTTGTTCATCAAATGGAAAAAAGCATTTATGATCTGAAGCTGTTCCGAAATCATGCCGACCTGAGCATATGGTACGATCTCGGTATAGCTTATACGATTCTCGGAGAAACAGAAAAAGCAAAGCAGTATTTTGATCTGATCGTAAGCAAACCGTTTCATTGGCCTCAGATTGCAAGGGTAAAAGAATACCTGAATACAGGGGATATTAATATTCTGATGAAATATTGCTGATATATAAGTGACCCGGGGGTCAGGAATCAGTGGTCAGGTGTCAGTTCGGCGGACAAATGCTGAACAAGACCTGAAACCTGAATCCTGACCCCTGAATTCTAAATCCTGAATCCTGAATCCTGCTTACTATTTTTAGCAGAGTGTAATAAAATCTGCTAAAGCTGCCTAAACTTATAGAAGCAAGGCAAATATGCAAAAAATTGCCGTTGTAACAATATTTTAACAATTTTATTATTGACAAGAGAGGAAATAAGTGTTAAATTATAAATAGATTAGCA
>CACYDD010000259.1 GCA_902773065.1 uncultured Ruminococcus sp.
CAGAAAAAATGAATAATATAACTTCAAAAATAATCGGAGGAGCGAGTTTTGTCAGCACGACCGAAAAATCAATTAGTGTATGAATGAGGATGGCAGCAGGGAAGAGGAGAAAATATTTTTTCTGATGTGCTGCCGTGAATACGAATACCGAAAGGCAAATGTGCAGAATGATCGTCGTGATTCTTTCCCATATTCCTAAGAGACTCATTGAAAAAGTGATCTGAGAATATTCTTTCAGCTGGGAAAGTGCCGTTTCAAGCTGTTCGCCTTCAAGTCCGTCTGTGATTTGTTCCAGACCTCCGCTGTTGACGGTAATGCCCATAATCAGCATGATCAGAATACTATATGCAAGATAAATGCTTTCAAAGCCGCCGTGACCGATTCCATAGGAAACGGCTGTGATTTTGTCGGTGCTGTTTTTCAGGACGGTTTTGTATGCGGTATATCTTCCTGTTTCTTCAAATATGCCTGCCAGAATTCCTGCCGTAAGATAATAAAGCCATATATTATTATTGATAGCGTTTGCCACAGGATTATCAGCATAAAACAGAAAGTAGGCCGGGATCAGTTTCAGTATCACAGCAAACAGGAAAAAGGTAACAGCACCGACAATAAATGGTTTGAACTTTGAGCCTGTTTTTTTCTTCCATACAATCATCACTATAATGGGTAACAGTGCCAGCACAGTGGCTTCTACGCCAAGACTGACAAGCGCACTTGTTTCAAAAGTGATATTTTCCATAATTAACTTCTCCACTTTTCATGTGTATTTTATGCTGACTTACATTCTGAATTTCTCTGCTTTAACTCTACACTCAATAGAGAGAACCTGAGTTGACGATGGGCTGTGCATCGTGGTTGCCGCAGAGGACAACAAGGAGATTGGAAACCATAGCGGCTTTTCTTTCATCGTCAAGATCGACAATGTTGTTTTCGTTCAGGCTTTCGAGTGCCATTTGTACCATGCCGACTGCACCGTCAACGATGAGCTTTCTTGCATCAACAACTGCCGATGCCTGCTGTCTCTGGAGCATTGCTGCTGCAATTTCGGGCGCATAGGCAAGGTAAGTGATCCTTGCTTCAATAATTTCAATGCCTGCTTCGCCGACTCTTTTCTGGATTTCCTCTTTTATCCTGCCTGCAACGATTTCGCTCGACCCTCTCAGGCTGCCTTCGTCCGCAACGCCGTCACCGGTTGTATCAACATTGGGTGCAACATCGTACGGATAAATACGTACAATTTCTCTCAGTGCCGCATCACACTGGAGAGAAAGATATTCTTTATAGTTGTCCACATCAAAAACAGCTTTTGCAGTATCAACTACTCTCCAGATGACCGCAATGCTGATTTCAATCGGGTTGCCGAGACAGTCATTGATTTTCTGCTTGTTGTTGCTGAGGGTCATCATTTTCAGAGAAATCTTCTTGCTCGTGCCGACCTCTGCATTATTCTTGCTGACAAAGCCTACATCATCGCTTTGTCTGAGCTTCGTGCCGGCGGCAGGGTTAAAGGTAGAGCAGAAGGGATTGACATAATAGAAACCTGCATCTCTGAGTGTGCCTTTATATTTGCCGAACAGGCTCAGAACGACTGCTTCGTTGGGGTTGAGCATTTTGAAACCGCTACACAGGATACAGTCAACAACGATCATCACGATACTTGCGATAAACATAATCACATACAGTGCATTTATCGGTGTACCGTATTCATCAGCATTGACAAAGTGGACAACACCAAAAATAAAGCCTGTAATGGTCAGTCCCCAGAGAAAAATTACCAGAAGGAGCATAGGGATACCGAGTTTCTTTTTTGTATAAATTTTTTCTTTCATAACAAATTACCTCCGTTTCAAATTCTTGTCATGTTTCTGTATCTGTATGATATCAAATTGATATCAGTTTGTCAATAGGTAATTGGAAAATCTTTAGTAAAAAAAGTGTAATATGTGGTAAAATAAACATTTTTAACGCCTTTTTGCAAAAAAATATCAAAATTTATGCTATTTTGCATACCATTGTACTATGACACATTTTCAAAAATTTTTTATAATAAAATAGAAGTAGTTTGGATTTGGCAGAAATTTTTTTGATAGGTTTTATAGAGGTATGTTATGAAAGAATCTTTGGGAAATGATGCGGATTCAGATGAAATCACTGCTTCGGAGAAAACGGAGCTGAAACGGGGAGAACTTGTCGGAGATTTTATCTTTACCTTCCTGTTTACATTCTTTGCACTGATTGCTGTGATACAGGTGGTTCTGAATTTCAGCGGATTTACCATGCTGAATGTCAGAACAGGAAGTATGGAGTCGGATTATCCTGTCAACAGTCTTGTGTTTGTGAAAAAAATAGACCCTGTTGAGATTGCAGAAGGGGATGTTATCACTTTTGTGATTGATGAGAAAGGCACGCTGGTGACACACAGGGTAGTGGCGGTACACAGCGAAAAGCAGACATTCAAGACAAAGGGCGATGCCAATAATACAGAGGACGGAGAAGCGCTCTGGGGGAATGTTGTCGGCAGGGTTGAATTTGCTTTGCCGAAAGTCGGTTACATATTTATGGTTATTACCGACCCCGGCAACCGCCCGATTGTCATTGCAGTGATCGCTGTACTGGCAGGAGTCAGCTTTGTATGGGAGATCGCAGGAAAAGTATGGAGAAAAAAGCGGAAACAGGGCAAATACGCAGCGAAATGAGGTGGTTGTGATGAATAGGCTGAAATATCTTTTGCTTGGTGCACTGATCAGTGCTGTAGTTTGTACCTGTGCAGTCGTGCCGACATTGTCGTGGCTGTCTTCTAAAAGCGAAGAAGTCGTTAACACATTTGAGGGCGAACAGGTTGCGATCAGCATTGACGAGGGCAAGGTTGACAAAGACGGCAAAAAGACAGACGACCCGGAAAGAGTCAGTCAGAACAGCTACAAATTCGTTGCAGGCTCTGTGCTGGACAAAGACCCGACCCCTGTTGTGGTAAAGGGCAGTGTGGATTCATATGTATTTGTTTGTGTGGAGAATGAAAACGACGATATTTTTTCTCTGAACATTGACAGCGAAAACTGGCTTGAAATCGGCAGCCAGGACGGAAAAACGCTTTATGCCTACAAACAGAGTGTGGACGCTTCCGCTTCGGAGGAAGATATCCGTTTGAAGCCCGTGTTCACAAAAGTTACCGTTTCGGAAGAAGTGACAGCTGACAGAATCAAGGAAGCATCAGGAAAGCAGTTTATTAAAATTCAGGCGTTTGCGATTCAGACATATGCAATCGAAACGGAAACCGCTGTTGATCAGGCGGCGGAGCAGTTCGGAATCAGCGGTGAGCTGAATTATGTGGATATCGTCTGATATGCGGTAAAATGAACAGAAAAGGGTGGGGCAGATATGAAGAAACATCGGGTTATTCTTGCTGCCTGCATTGCAGCAATGCTTTCTGCTGTGCTGATCTCTTCTGCACAGCAGAGGAATTCCACAGCGGCATATTTCTCTTTTCTGTCACCAGTGTCGGTCAATGAATTCACCTATGCAGGCGGCGGAGAGCCGACAGAAAGTTCCGAGCCGGATGAAAGTTCCGAACCGTCAGAGGAATCCGAACCTGACGAAACTTCCGAGCCGGACGAAAGCTCCGAACCGACAGAGATTATTTCTTCTATTCCCGAATATTCCGAGCCGGAAGAAATTTCGTACACGGAGGAAAGCTCCGACCCCGAGGAATTTTCGAAAGAAGTGTCTGTACCAAACAAAGAAAAGAGTGACCCCCCCACACAATCCTCGGAGCAGGACAGGGAAGATATCCCTACAGGCGACAGCAATGAGTTACCCTTTCTTTTAACCGCAATACTCGTCAGCATAATTATACTAACTCTTTTAATGAAAAAACAAAAATCAGGAGGTAATGAACATGGCAGCAACAGATAAAAACAGAATGAAGAAAATGATGACAATGGCTGCTGCGGCTACTCTTGCGACTGCTGTTGTAGTTGGCGGCGGTTCGTTCGCTTATCTCAAAGGTCAGGCAGACAAGGTAAATGAATTCACAACAAATAAAGTTGAATTAACAATTTCGGAAACTGATAATACATATAATATTATTCCAGGAACAGATCAAGAAAAAGATCCTTTAGTTAATGTGGATTATACATTAGACTCTTTTGTGTTTTTAAAGGTTACAGATACAACAAAACTGGATAATAAAGATTATGACCTTGTAACGTATGATATTATCGGTGACTGGATAGAATTAGAAGAACTGGAAACGAATAGTAATGAAAGGATTTTTTATCAAAAGATAAAACATGAAGGTAATGCAGGAGAAATTGAACATAAAGATTTACAGGTTCTTGTAAATAATGAAGTGACTTATCTTTCTGCAATTGTTAATGATGATATGAAAAATGGTGATAACCTGAAAACGGATGTAAAACTTGCTTTTAATGCTATAGCAATACAAGCTGTTCCATTTATTGATGAAGATGCTGATATTGATAATCTTTCAGCAGAAGTATTAAAGCAAGCAGCTATTGACGCTTATGATGAAGCAGCAGGCGAACCAATTCACGTCAGCACATATACTGAGTTGAAAACAGCAGCGGAAGGAATTAGATCCGGTCAAAAGGGTACAATTATTCTGGATGATGATATTGTAGTAGATCCCAAGGAATATAGAACGGTATCTACAAGTATAGCAGGTGATGTTACTCTTAAATTAAATGGTAAAAATATATCATTTGATGATGAAGTGAGTTATAGCAGTTACCTGTTTTATGTAAATGGTGGACACCTTACTATTCGTGGCGATGGTACAATTACTGCAAAGCCTGGAAATATTACATCTACATTTTATGTTCAGGGTGGCACACTTACTATAAAAAGTGGTAATTTCTATAGTTACGAAAGAATTATTAATGTTAC
>CACYDD010000260.1 GCA_902773065.1 uncultured Ruminococcus sp.
GAAAATGCTGCAACGATGGCAAACGGAAGACTGGGAATTTTCCATGGAATGAAATCCTATTTCTGTCAGGATGAATTCGGTCAGATCGCACCTGTTTATTCTATTTCCGCTGGTCTTGACTATCCCGGAATCGGACCCGAACACGCAGGTCTGAAAGACACCGGCAGAGCAGAATATGTACCTGTGACAGATGATGAAG
Organism: uncultured Ruminococcus sp.; assembly: GCA_902773065.1. GTDB lineage: Bacteria > Bacillota > Clostridia > Oscillospirales > Acutalibacteraceae > UBA1213. Next base: position 200 of record CACYDD010000260.1, read on the forward strand.
CAGTGAATGCGTTTGAGTATCTGTCACGCACAGAGGGTATTATTCCTGCTATTGAAAGCTCTCATGCAGTTGCCTATGCACTGAAACTTGCTCCTACACTTCCGAAAGATAAGATCATTGTAATCAATATTTCGGGAAGAGGAGATAAAGACGTAGCAGCTATTGCAAGATACAGGGGGGTAGATATTCATGACTAAGCTTGGAAAGGCATTTGAAAACAAAAGAGCATTTATTGCATTTATTACAGCAGGCGACCCCGATCTTGAAACAACAGAAAAACTGATCTATGAAATGGTTGAAAATGGTGTTGATCTGATCGAGATCGGTATACCGTTTTCTGACCCGATCGCCGAAGGTGTTGTCATTCAGGAAGCCGACCTGAGAGCACTTGAAAACGGAGCAACGACTGAAAAAATATTTGACCTTGTTGCAAAAATCAGACCAAACATCCATATTCCACTTGTATTTATGACATATTGTAATGTCATTTTCGGATATGGCACTGAAAAATTCACCTCAAAATGTGAAGAAATCGGAATTGACGGGCTGATCGTTCCCGATGTACCTTATGAAGAAAAGGATGAGCTTCTTCCTTTCTGTCAGAAACACGGTCTGGAGCTTGTTTCACTTGTTGCACCGACTTCAAAAGACAGGATAACCGAAATTGCGAAAAATGCAGACGGTTTCCTTTACATAGTTTCTTCACTTGGTGTTACGGGAGTACGCAGCGAGATCAAAACGGATATAGGGGAGATTGTAAATGCTGCAAAATCTGCCTCCGATATTCCTTGTGCAGTTGGTTTCGGTATCTCAACACCCGAGCAGGCAGAAAAAATGTGCAGTCAGGCAGACGGCATTATTATCGGTAGTGCGATTGTCAAAATTATTGCAAAATATGGCAAAAACAGCGTAAAGCCCGTAGGTGAGTATGTAAAGTCCATTGCAGAGGTATGCCATAAAGGATAAAAATATTAAAAAAGTTAACAGGGTAAGCATTGATTTCATGCTTACCCTGTTTTGAATTTGAATGATTATTCGTACTCATCATAATTTTCATCATTACCATCATAATAGTCATCGTAGTAATCATCGTCATTGTCATTATAATAATCGTTTTCATCATAATCATAATTTTCGTTGTCATACTCTTCATTATCATCAGCATTATCTTCATCATCGTAGCTTTCCTCAGCTTCAGTATAATTACTGTTATTGCTGACAAGTGAACGCAAACTGTCAAGATTTGCAGGTGTTGCAGAAGCCATTGCATTATTAAAGAAAATCACCTCATCGATCCCGTTTTGTTCGAGATAGCTTTTCAGGTTGATATCGGCATATCTGAAATCGATAAAGTGTGCTTCACTATAGGTATATGCAAAAAAGGGAGCTAAAGCGTTGCCGTATGATTCCTTTATCACAGCGATTTTTTTACCGTTTCCTTCACTGTTTTTTGTAACTAACAACGGCTGATCTCCTCCGAGAAAAACACCATATGAATTACTGCCCTCCACGTAAGAATGGATCAGCAGATAGTCCTGCGGATTCTGACCGTATTCATCATACAAAGTACAATCAATATCCTGGTTTGTTGTGTAATAGCTAACATAATCCTCTTTCAGCGTTTCAACTCCCGAAAAAGAGACAAGAGAGCCTGTATAGCCTTCAATTTTATCTTCATTTAAATCTTTCAGATCTATCGGATCTATTCCTGCGGTATTAGCAAATGCTCTATAGGCATAATAGGCACCCAGTGCTGTCCAGTGATGGTCGGAATTAAAATAGAGATATTCATTTCGGTGGTGAACAATTTTGTTATATGCATTGACTCCGATAACATCCGCTGTGTAGGAATTGACAATTTTATTCAGATAAGTGTCCTGTGAACTGCAAAGATCATTGAATTTGTCGGGAAGGTCAACACCGACATGAGTAGGAACAACCAGATTGTAAACCTTGATCTTATCTCCGAGGGCTGTTTTGATATCAGAAATGGTATGTGCATACTCCTCTGCCATTTCCTCATCTCCGTAAAACAATTCATAGCCCACATCATTATAGATGAATACGCCATTGACTGTTTCTCCGTAATTGTCGGGAGTAGGATCCTCAATTTCAGGAATCGGACCGGTATCTTCTTCGGGATTTTTCTTTTCTTTTTTCATCTCAGAAACAAGACCGGATGGTTCTGCATCCTCATTTTCTGTACTTTCCTCTGACAAAGAAGCAACAGATTCATCAGTTTCTTCTTTACTTTCATTATCACCATTACAGGCTGATATAGAAATGCTTAACGCCAGAACCGAGATAATTGCCAACACTTTAACTATATTATTTTTTTTCAAATGAAATCCCCCGTTTAACTCATAGAATATACTCATTATATCACGTTATTATCGGTACATCAATTTAAAATTTGATAAATTTCAACATTTTTCCTTTTGTTACAAAAATGTTGTAAACATTAGGGAAAGAAATTAAACTCAGGTTATTGAATTGTCTGTAAAAAAATGTTATGATAATAGAATACGAAAGAGGCGGTGTGAGGATGAAAAAGTGGACGATATCGGATCTTGATAAAAATATGGTACGCAAACTCGGAACTTTGTATGGTTTGCCTGTTTTTACATCCATGTTGCTTACAATAAGAGGAATTACCGAAAAAGAAACGATTGAAAGATTTTTCTCACAAGGAAATGAACTTGACGATCCTTTGCTGATCAAAGATATGGACAAAGCAGTGGACAGGATCAAAAAAGCGGTTGTTTCGTATGAAAAAATATGTGTTTACGGCGATTATGACTGTGACGGTGTGACTTCAACAGCGATTCTTTTTTCCTATCTGGAATCAGTATTTGCAAATGTGATCTACTATATTCCTGACAGAAACGCAGAAGGCTATGGTATGAATATGGCAGCTGTTGATAAGCTTCATGCTGAAAAAGTAAAACTGATCATCACAGTTGACAATGGTATTTCTGCTATCGATGAGATCAATTATGCCAATTCGCTGGGGATGGAGGTTGTTGTTACCGATCACCATAAACCATTGGATATACTGCCGAAAGCAGTTGCTGTCGTCAATCCACACCGCACAGACGAAACCTATGAATTCAGAGATTATTCGGGTGCAGGACTTGCACTGAAACTGATCACCGCCCTTGAGGGCGATGCTTTTTCCATTATGGAAAACTATTCCGACCTTGC
>CACYDD010000261.1 GCA_902773065.1 uncultured Ruminococcus sp.
CGGAAAGAGGGTTTTTATGAAAAACAGACCCTCAAAACCGTTTTATCCGCCGGTCAGATAAAGAGGTTGACATCGCTTTCCTCAGCATCGCCGAGATAGGTACCCACACCGCCGATCTCAACACCGTCGATCAGTTCTTCGGGGCGTATTCCCATAACATCCATACTCATGGAGCAGGCTATTATCTTTACACCGTTTTCCATAGCCTTTTTCATCATATCTTCAAGGGAGTCGATGTTTTTATCCTTCATGATCTTTTTCATCATTTTTGTACCCATGCCGCCCATATTCATTTTGGAGAGCTTTAGCTTCTTTGAACCTCTCGGAAGCATTGCGCCGAACATCTTTTCCATGAAGTTCTTTTTCAGCTTTACTTTTTTCTCGCGGCGAAGGGCAGTGAGTCCCCAGAAGGTAAAGAACATTGTCACAGGTCTTCCCATTGCCAGCGCACCGTTTGCGATAACAAAGCTTGCCAGAACCTTATCCATATCGCCGTCAAAGACAATGATAGTCTTGCCTTTTTCGGATGAGGTCTGCTGCATTATGGTCTGAGAAGGCGCGTCTGACCCACGCTGAATCACAGAAACATATTCTCCGTTTCTTTCCTCATTAGAAATAAGTGTATTGCCGGTTCTGCGGCACCATGAAACAATATCCTTTGCAAACCCGGGATCAGAGGCAGTCACCTCCAGCAGTTCCCCGTCCTTCATAGCCCTGACGTTTTTGAAGACTTCCATTATCGGTCCGGGACACTGCATTCCACAGCAGTCCACACTGATCTTCTTTACATTTTCGAGTGCCGGCATTTCCTTCTTCACCTCTGCTGTTTTGTTTTCAGTGATAGTATTCTCCTGTTCCGTCGGATGGTTTGCTTCATAGAAACGCACTCCGCCGGGATATATCTTTACATTCTTAAATCCGTTCTGTGACAGTATCCTTGCGCCGTTATAGGCACGCACACCGATCGCACAAAAGACAATTATTTTTTTGTTTTTGTCAAGCCCCGAAAGATTTTCACGCAGCTTCCCGAGAGGGATATTTACAGCGCCCGGTACTGAATATGCCATTGTTTCCGCTTCTTCACGGACATCAAGCAAAGTGACGTTTTCTTCCTCGGTTTCATTGACCTCTGCGATAGAAACAAGTCCTGTACAGATATTTTCGGCAACAAAGCCTGCCATATTTACAGGATCCTTTGCGGAAGAATAGGGCGGCGCATAGGCAAATTCAAGATGAGTAAGATCATCCGTCGTTGCGCCGAAGCGCAGTGCAACTCCTATAGTATCAATTCTCTTATCAACACCCTCTCTGCCGACGATCTGCGCACCGAGAATTTTTTTACTGTTCGTTTCAAAAATCAGCTTTATCGTCAGCGGCGCTGCACCCGGATAATATCCTGCATGAGAATTCTGATTGATGATAAGCGTTTCGTAGTCTTTATGCTTGCTAAGACCTCTTCTGATAAGCGTTTTTTCATTTGAACCTGTAGATGCCGCCGTAAGATCAAACACCTTTGCAACAGATGAGCCCTGTGTACCGGTATATGCCGCTTCTCTTCCGGCAAGTACATCGGCGGCGATCCTTCCCTGCTTGTTGGCAGGACCGGCAAGCGGAACCATCGTGCGCTCCTTTGAAACATAATCCTCTACTTCGATCACATCACCGACAGCATAGATATGTTTGTCAGAGGTGCGCATTTTTTCGTCAACGATAATGCCTCCTCCGGCGTTAAATGCCAGTCCTGCCTCCCTTGCAAGTACGCTGTTCGGGCGCACTCCGATAGATAGAATGACCAGATCTGCCGATAAAGCTTTGCCGCTTTTTAGTTTTATAGCAACGGAATTATCTTTGTCCTCAAATTTTGCAACACTGTCCCCGAGATAAAGCTTTACTCCGCTTTCACGAATATGCTGATGAAGAAGCTGTGCCATCTCGAAGTCAAGGGGTGCCATCACCTGATCGGCAGCTTCTATCAGACTGACATCCAATCCTGCATGGTGAAGGTTTTCTGCCATTTCAAGTCCTATGAAACCGCCGCCTACAACAGCGGCAGTTATTACTTTACCGCTTTGCACTATCGAGCGTATCTCAACGGTATCGGGCACAGTCCACAGTGTGTGTATTCTGTCGGAATCAATGCCGAGGATCCTCGGTCTGAGAGGAGAGGAGCCTGTAGCGATAACAAGATCATCATAGCTTTCGGTATAGGTCTGCCCTGTTGTCAGCTTCTTTACAGTGAGCGTTTTTTTCTTTCTGTTAATCGCCGTGACCTCGTTTTCTACACGGACATCAATATTGAATCTGTCGCGCATCAGTTCGGGTGTCATCAACAGAAGTGAGCTTCGGTTACGGATGACTCCGCCCACATGATAAGGCAGGCCGCAGTTTGCATAAGAAATATATTTTCCTCTTTCCAGAATAATGATCTCACGTTCTCCGTCCAGACGGCGAAGTCTGGCAGCACAGCTTGCGCCGCCTGCCACACCGCCGATAATGACTGTTTTACTCATTGACAACACCCCTAAGTATCAGATTATTTAACAAGTATTTCAAGCGCCTGCACAGACTGCAGACCTACTGTCTGATTGACGAGCTTTCCGTTCTTCACAACTGCAAGCATCGGGATACTCATCACACTGAACTCCATAGCAAGCTCTCGTTCCTCGTCTACATTTACCTTGCCTACCTTTATCTCCGGGTGACTGTCTGCAAACTGTGACAGTATCGGTCCCTGCATACGGCACGGTCCGCACCATGGTGCCCAGAAGTCCAGAAGGACAGGTCTATCGGATTCGAGTACCTCTTCGTTGTAATTGTTTTTTGTAATCATGATCTCGCTCATAGTATTACTTCCTTTCATTTAGTATATGCTAAGTCTATCATAAAAACAAGTACCCTTCTGTAACTATGTCACAAAAGGGTACTTGTTTTCATACATCAGAGTCTTACTACCCGGTATCCATAAAAGCTCCGCAGAAAGAATTAATCAGGCTCTTCGGCAAACTATCAGATAAGATACAGATCAGCAGACTTTATATACTTGCTCTTCATAAGCTCGGAAGCCTTTTCCTTAAGCTGCTTCATACTAAGATCATCCCTGAACATGAACTGATAGCTGTCGGAATCCTCATCATGCCCTATTATCTCTGCACCGGAATCATACGCGATCTGACCTATAACTTCGGCATAATTGCTGTCAGCAACTATGACTATCAGCTGATTTTTTGCATACCGTGTGTTGGTCTCATGGTCAACAGCTATATTTTCCTCTGTAGGAGGAACAATGTACATTGGTGTAGAATTATCCGGGTCTTCGGAAGAATATGGTCTGAAATGAGGAGGCGTCGGCTCTGTATCCGCCATCCAAGAGATATTTTCTATCGTTTCGAACAGCTTCTCCCCGTCGACAAGCTTGTACAGTTTACCGTTTTTTCTCAGGCTATAGCCATTGAACACAAGCTCTTCAGACTCCATTGTAGTTTTATTCATATAGAAGATCCTTCTGTCCGGTTCTTTTGCAATATCAGTTGTTTCTTCTCCGATCTTTGTCTTTGCAAGAACATCAAACAGCTTATTGATCTCTTCTTTTTCATCAATATAATCAATGCTGATCGTTCCATAATCATAATTTACCCTGTCCGGTCTTTCGGATGAATCATCCCAAAGAAAAGTGCCCGTATCAGCAGTCTGTTCCTCGGTACTGCTCTGCGCTAAATTGCTGCTTTCGTCTGTCAGACTTTCCTGTGATGATAAGGAGGATATAACAGTGTCAGCACTGCTTTCC
>CACYDD010000262.1 GCA_902773065.1 uncultured Ruminococcus sp.
AAACTGATCGGTCCTGCCGGTGAGCTTGATATCGAAAACGGCGTCATTGCTGCAAAAAGACACATTCATCTTACTCCCGAAGCTGCTGAGGAATTCGGTGTTCAGGATAAGCAGATCGTCAGCGTTGCTGTAGGCGGAGAAGGCAGAAAGCTTGTTTTCGGTGATGTTGTGATCCGTGTAAGCGCAAGCTATGCTCCTGCTATGCACATTGATACAGATGAATCCAATGCAGCAGGTATCACAGGCGCAACAGAGGGCGAGATCATCGTTTGATTTTATCAAACAAATGAATTTCTGCAAAATTATGATATAACACTTGCAAAATCGGAAAAGCTGTGGTAAAATAAGTAAAGTGATTATGTAGGTTAAGTAAAAGAGTGGGGCGACCCACTCTTTTACTGTTAATCAGCCACTATTGAAATATGCGGATCGACGGAAACGGTTCGCTTCAGGAGGAAAAATATGGCAAAAAAGAAAAACGGCAGTACCGTTGCTGAGGTTACTGCACTTGTTCAGCCGATCGTTGAAGAACTCGGACTGACACTGTGGGATGTGCGCTATGTCAAAGAAGGTGCAGCGTGGTATCTGAGAGTATTTATTGACAAAGATGAGGGCGTTACGATAGAGGACTGTGAAACAGTGACAAGAGCGATCGATGAACCGCTTGACAGACTTGACCCAATCGAAGGAAGCTACTGCCTTGAGGTATCGTCCCCGGGGATCGAAAGGGAGCTGATCCATGACTGGCATTTTGACAAATTTCTCGGTGCGCCTGTCATGATAAAGCTGATCTGCCCCAACGAAAAAGGAGAAAGAGAACTGAAAGGTACAATAGTTTCCCACGACAAAGAAAATGTGGAATTGGTTCTGGACAGTGGAGATAAAGCTGTAATAAAGAAAAAAGAAACAGTATATATTAAACTGGATGATTTTAATATTTGATTTAACGGAGGCAAACCAAAATGAAAAAGAACAAAGAACCGGAAGAGAATTTGTTTGAAGCACTGACGCTGATCGAAAAGGAAAAAGGCATACCGGCAGATTTTATGCTTACCCAGATCAGCAAAGCAATCATCACAGCCTGTAAAAACTCTTACGGCGGAAACGATGATGTGACAGTACAGTATAACAAAACAAAAGGCAGACTGGAAGCAAGCCTTAACAAAACTGTGGTTGAGGAAGTTACCGATGTCAACAGAGAAATTTCCCTGAGTGCCGCAAGAAAAATCAGACCCACAGCTGCACTGGGCGAAAAAGTCGGCATTGCACTTGACCCGAAAAATTTCGGCAGGATCGCTGTAATGACAGCAAGAAATATGATCCGTCAGGGTATCCGTGACGGCGAAAAGGAACAGGCTCTTTCAGAATATCAGAGTAAATTGCAGGATATCGTTACTGCGACTGTAGAACAGGTTGACCCCAACACTGGCAATGCAACGCTCAGACTTGGCAAAGCGATCGCTATTCTTCCGAAAAACGATCAGGTGCCGGGAGAAACACTGAATGTCGGCGACCTCATCAAGGTCTATGTTGTAAACGTAAAAACAAGCGACAGAGGTCCGAGAGCCATTATTTCACGCACTCACCCTGACTTTGTAAAGCGTCTTTTCGAGGAACAGGTTCCCGAAATATTTGACAGTGTTGTTGAAATCAAATCCGTTTCAAGAGAAGCAGGTTCCAGAACCAAAATTGCTGTTATCAGCAATGATCCGGAAGTTGATGCAGTAGGTGCTTGTATCGGTCCGAAAGGACAGCGTGTCGGTACGATCGTCAGTCAGCTCGGCGGAGAAAAAATCGATATTATCGAATATAATGAAGACCCTGTTGAATTTATCAAAAAAGCCCTCTCCCCTGCCGATGTACTCGATGTTAAGATCGACCCCAGCGGCGAAAAAATCTGCAAAGCCACCGTTCCCGACAGTCAGCTTTCACTTGCGATCGGCAACAAAGGACAGAATGTTCGTCTTGCCGCTAAGCTGACAGGCTGGAAAATCGATATCAGACCCGAAAGCGGCTTCTTCGGCGAAGAGGACGAGGACGAGGAAGAAGAAACTTATATCGGTGACGGTCTTGATGATGATAAGGAAGAAAATGAAACACCTTCTGACGAGCAGGTAAACCTCGATGACACTGAGGAAGAAATCACAGAAGAAACTGCCGAAACAGAAACAGAAGAAACAGGGACAGAAGAATCAGCAGAGGAAACTGCTGAAACAGAAGAAACATCCGAGAGTAACGAAGAAGCCTCAGAAGAATCATGACGGCTGACAGGAGGATCAATACGAGTGCGTCAGAAAAAAATACCTATGAGAAAATGCACAGGCTGCGGAGAAATGAAAGAGAAAAAACATCTTGTAAGAATTGTCAAAGCACCTGACGGCAATGACATATCGCTGGATCTGACCGGTAAAAAGCCCGGAAGAGGTGCTTATATCTGCAGCAGCTCCGACTGTCTGAATAAGGCAAAAAAAGCCCGAAGGCTCGAAAGAGCGTTTTCGTGCAAGATCCCTGATGAGGTGTATGAACAGCTCACGGAGGAGATCAATAATCAATAATAATCGGTTTGTCCGGGAAGAGAGTGATTGGAAAAATGAATGATAAACTGCTGTCGCTGTTAGGTAT
>CACYDD010000263.1 GCA_902773065.1 uncultured Ruminococcus sp.
CTCGTCATAGACCTTGCAAAAACCAATATACTGCCCTGCGATCTGCTCGTTCACATCTTTGATAACCTTCACTTTCAGGTCAAGTGCCGAATCTCCGCCGAAAAACTCCTCGGCAAAGGAAATCTCCTCCGGCACATCCTTGTCTCCGCTGTAGACAAGATAAAGCTCAGGTTCGGGGAGTGTCACCCGGGTGCTGCTGTGTTCGCTCTGGTCTGTTTCGTCAAGATACCTTTTGTAGCTTTCGGCGATATAGAAGAGCATTCTCAGCGTCATGTTCGGGTTCCAGGTGCTTTGTGCTTCAACAAGTGCAATATACCTGTCTCTCACAACAAAGCTCAAATCATTGATTCGTGTGTTCACCATAACGGATTTCAGCGTTTTCACCGTTATGTCGTCCACAGTCACTTCTGTGTCCTCGGGGTGCATTTCCGTGTACAGCTGAAACACATACTTCACATCCGAAAACAGATCAACAAAGATACTGTCCTTCGTCCGTCTTTTTGTCGTTTCCTCCGCCACATCCTGCACCGCCTTTCACTTCTTGTCTGTTTTTCAGTTTCACTTCCTATAGCGTCCCCCCCTGCTCTTTATTATCAGAGGTTCGCCGCTTAGTTTCTTTCTGTATATCACAACCGCAACTCCTGCCAGGGTTATTGCGACTATGCCGAAGGGTAGGAGGTAGATTATCGGGATTCCGCCAGTTGAGGGCATAACGATGGGGGTAACTGCATCTTTATGAGTATTGGTAGCTTTCAGCATAACTGTTGTATCCTTGGAATCCTTGGTAAGTGTTATCGTTTGGGGATCATATGTTACAGTATAATCATCTGACCACTTATTATCCTCACCTACTAAATCAGTTGACAAATTTGTTCCGCCACGTTTTAATTCGGTAATTCGGTAGGTATAATATTCACCATAAATATTGCAAACAGGAAGGTTCTGAATACCTCCATTTCGTGTTGTAGACCCACCATTAACTATATCATCCCAAGCAATTTCAACTTTTCCACCAAAATCGTAATCGTTAACCAACTTAGCTATTTCCCATGTTGTATTATCCACAGATCGTTCCAACTTAAAGGTAACCTTATCATTGGTTGATGATATTACTGTTCCATCGTGGGCCACAAATGTTTTTTGAACAAGGAGCTGCAACACCTTCGTATTTGTAACTGTATCGGTTGTCGTTTCAGCTTGTAAAATTTCATCCATAATCGGTGTATTAACCCATGAGAACGATTCTTTTTTAGCTTCTGTATCATCATTCTCGACTATCTTTTGCTGAACCCAGTATGCCGTCTGCCAAGTATCATCCGTATTTGTTATATTAATATTGTTAGTGCCTTTCTCCGTAATGGTATACTTTGTACCATACGGCACATCGGTTATGGTCAGCTTTTCGCCGTGTTTCAGTTTGGTGGTAAAGACTACCTTACTATCAGAAGTATAAGTAAATGTTATTGCGTGATCGGTGTCATTTAGTTCCGTACCTTCACTATCCTTAACCGTATTTCCTGCCTGAAGCTTATCCCTAAAGGTAGCAAAGCTAAAATCATCATATGTCACGTTAGTGTCATAGTTATTTTCCAGCGTCACCTCAAACTCAAACAGCGACGTATTGTTGCTGCCCTCGTTTGCTACTACCTTTTTAACCACAAGGTCACCGAGCTGACGTTTGTTGTTGACGATGTTGAGGATTTGCGAAGAAGTTTGAGTAATTCTACCCTCTACTTCAGCAGGAGCTTCATTAGAACTCTTAACTGTTTTTTTTACATTTTCACCTTGCTTTACAACAATCGAATAATTCTCATGATAATCCTGTGGTTTTTCAGTAATTGTATACTTTGTCTGCACAGGAATATTCGGAATAACAACCGTTTGATTACTCTTTATTTTAATAGTACCAGTCTTTTTAGTACCGTCATAGCCCATTGTTCTTGCAGCATTTGTTACAGACGCAGGAATAGCAGATATGCTTGTAACAGGTGTTTCACCGTCTTTAATCACATTTCCGTCTTTATCCAACAGTTGACCATTGCTGTTCTTTACATAATAAACAACTGCTTTATAGTCATCTTCTTCCATGTCAACTGATTTTGTTTCTCCGCTTTCTGAATATGTCTGACCAAACACCTCAGTAAATTCTATATTGATAGTAAAATCATCTGCATAACGATCGTTTGTATCTTCCTCACCATTCGTAGCATTGACTATTTTCTTACTGATCTGCAATTCGCCAACTCGCGGAGCATTGGTATATTCAGCAGTCAAGTTTACGCCGATGTTTTCTTTTGGTGCCTTATTTTGGAATTGGAAGGTATTATCAGCTTTTCCTGTATAAGTTTCTGTACGGCTTTGATCATTAACGGCTACGCCGGACGTATTTGCTTGATCCGTTGTTTGCTCGCCCAAAGTATCTCCGTCAATATCATACAGTTTCCACACAGTTGTATACAAATCGGAGGCTTTTCTGGTTGATTGGGATTCAGCTTTTTCCTCGATCTGCTGGGAGGAAGTACGGCTTCCCAGTTTTTTAAGCGTATCCTGCTGCACAAGGTACATCAAGGAATCACTGTAGAACTGATACATAAACGTAGATTTCTGACCATACTGCAAATCAAAATAACC